>JBGMRC010000227.1:0-2489 GCA_048061075.1 bacterium
GCCCAACGCCTGTTTACATTCATTACGCCTCACACATTACGATTTTGGAAATAGGAAATTAGATATTAGAAGTTGTTGGGCGAAGTTGGAAGTAATTATTTACTAGAAACCAGAAACTAGAAACCAGAAACTCGCTCAATCACTATTATTGATAATAGTATCCTTCACCTCATCCACAGAGTCCCATACCAGCTTCAGCAGTTGCCGCTGAATTTTGAGCGCTATAGCGGGCTCTTCTTCCATGAATTTTTCGAAATCCGAAAGTTTCACCACCAGAAGTTTTGTAGGTTCCATAACACGGGCGGACACAGCGCTGAGGTGCCTCGGACCCAGCAGAGCCCACTCACCAAACGATTCGCCATCCACAAGAGAGAGTCCCTCCTCGGAGTTTCCGCCGG
The DNA here is from genome assembly GCA_048061075.1 of bacterium. Lineage (GTDB taxonomy): Bacteria > BMS3Abin14 > BMS3Abin14 > BMS3Abin14 > BMS3Abin14 > SZUA-178. Next base: position 399 of record JBGMRC010000227.1, read on the forward strand.
CAATTGATATCAGGACTTCTCCCTCGTCGATCAGGTAAAAAGATTCGCTCTTCATATTTTCAGCCAGGAGAACGGTGTCTGGTGTACATTCCTCTACGGATACTATTCGGGAAAAGATTGCCAGATCCTTGTCCGAGAGGTTTGAAAATACAGGACTGTTTTTTAGCGGTTTTATCTTAGTCATTTTTTGTCCAGGATGAGCCTTGTTTGAATTATGAGTCAATTCACTTACGGCTAATTATAACTTCTATAATTATTGAATTCCAGTTTTCCTGATGGGTAGTTAGTAATTGGTGATTGGTGATTGGTGAATCATGAACTGATGTCTAATGTTCTAATATCTAATGCTATACATACTTAACATTATACATTAATAACTGCACATATCTATCTAAAATTCAAAAGATATTCATTCTTGAGGTTTATATAATGTTCAGCTGCCCTGTGTATAAGCTCGAACTCTTCATCCTTTAAAGGGCGCACGACCTTTGCAGGTATTCCCAGGGCCAGATGACCACCTGGAATACGCGTTCCAGGTGAAACAACGGCCCCGGCTCCAACAATTGACTCCTTCTCTACTACGGCACCATCAAGGATCCTGGCACCGATACCAAGGAGGCAGTCATCCATGATCTCGCACCCATGGAGGACAACCGAGTGTCCCCCTGTAACACGGCTGCCAATAAAAAGAGGGAATTTTTTTGAAGTAACGTGCAGGACAGAACCGTCCTGGATATTGGTTCTCTCCCCTACCCTGATGTAGTTTACATCCCCTCTGACGGTAACATTAAACCAGAAACTTGAATCGTCCCCCACAACAATATCACCTATCAGGCAGGCAGTGGGGGCCAGAAAGACTCCCTCCCCAAGCTGGGGCAGTGTGCCCCGGTATGGAAGAATCCTCTCTTTCAAACTTATAGTCCCAGGTCCCTTGCAATTTTCTTGCATGCATTCAGGCTGATCTCCAGGAACTCCTCAAGATCGAGGCCCAGTTCCCCGCAGGCCATTATCTGTTCCCTGTCGGCGCCCTTCGCGAAATGTTTTTCCTTGAATCTCTTTCTCAGGCTTTTAAGCTTGACCGGTTCCAGTTTCTTTTCAGGTCTGATCAGGGCCGCGGCCACTATCAGGCCGGTGATCGGATCCGCGCAGTAAAGAGCCTTGTCCATGAGAGTTACCCTCTCCCTGTGTCCGGCGTGGGAGACTATAGCGTTCAGAAGCTCCTCGTCGATGCCCTTTTCCCTCAGGATCTCGGAGGTCACATAGCCGTGGCGGGGGAAGTCGTCAACAGTCTCATTGTAGTCGAGATCGTGAACCAGGCCCGCAAGGCCCCAGACATCAGGATCTTCGTCGAAATGCTCAGCCAGGGCGCGCATTACAGCCTCGGTTGCGAGCATATGCTTGATCAAGCTGGGCTCTTTAACTCTGGTCCTGATCAGATCCAGGGCTTCGTTCCTGTCCATATATCACCTCTGTAAAATTGATTCACACCAAAATGACATAACCCCTTAAAACTTTCAAGAGAAGCAATGGAGCAGATTGTGCTCACTTATTAAATTGGACTTTCCGAAGCATAGTGGTAAGTATACTGGTTGTTTTTAGTGATCGCGAATCGAAATTGGAAATTGGACATTGGACGGTTTTCTTAATTGATAAAGATATCCAACATTAAAAGAAACGCATGGTTATTGCTGCCCCTTGGCGCTGCCGTTTTTATCGGCGTTTTTGTGGGGCTGCTCCTCGCCTTGACGCAGGACCTGCCCCAGGTGGAGTCACTCCAGGTTTACGAACCCAGCGCGGTAACGACAATAGTTTCCGACGATGGAAAGCCTATCAAATCCCTGTTTGTCGAACGAAGGATCCCGGTACCCATGGAAAGGATCCCGCAGCATCTCATCCAGGCCATAATCGCTGTTGAGGATTCACGCTTCTACAGTCACTTCGGACTTGATTTCATTGGTATAGCCAGGGCCGCGTGGACGGATATAACAACTCTGAGCATTGCACAGGGAGGCAGCACCCTGACTCAGCAACTGGCGAAGGTGCTGTTTCTGACCTCGGAAAAGACCCTCGTGCGCAAACTGAAGGAGGCTG
>JBGMRC010000228.1:0-2482 GCA_048061075.1 bacterium
GCACCTTTCAATGTTGATAACAGAATTGGATGCGTTCTATCCTCGCTTCTATTACCGTGTTGATGTATAATCCAATATTATGACCAGTATGTGAATCCGAACAGGGCCCGTTCATTTCCATTACCGATTTCAGGATCAAAAATATTCAGCCAGTTTCCACAGAATGAATTGAGATAGTAAAGCAGATCAGGCCATGACCGTGAAGTTTGGCGTTAATTGTAACACCATCCGTGATATAGTCCCACGATTCAAGACCTGACCACGGTCGAAAGGAGGTACATTATGGGGCAGAGAGACCCCAGGGATCCCGGCGGACCCTTTCAGCAACCGCCGATTTTCAAGAGACCAGATCTTAAGATCCCCAAGATCCTCAAAATAAAACTGCCTGCGGGAGGAAAGAAGCCCGTTACAGTGCTCATTGCGGTACTGGCTTTGGTGGGTCTTATATACAATCTCTTCCTGGTCAATATAGCTCCCAATGAGTATGGAATAAAGGAAGTCAGGGTTGGCTTAAACAGAGGTATCCAGCAGAAGGTATACGAAACCGGGCTGAACTTCATATTACCCTTCGGTCTGGAGGTCATGCATCGCTTCCCCAGAGACCTTCAGGTGTTCGAGATGACCAACTTCCCCACCAGTTACTCAAAGCTGCACCGTTATGAGAAAGCCGCGCTTATCCAGACCTCCGACGGCTTTTTCGTGGATGTGGATCTCTCCATAATCTACAGGATCGTCGATCCATACAAGGTCATTACCACTGTGGGCCCTGGGAGGATGTTCGAAGACAACGGTATTATTCCCAAGGCGGAGCCGGTCATGAAACAGGCCCTCGGAGAGCTCTCTACGGAGGAGTTCTACGTAAGCCCGCTGCGTTACGAAAAGGTGATCAAGGCCAGAGAACTTCTGGCCGAGGGGCTGCGGCCAATGGGAATACAGGTTGACCAGGTCCTGGTCAGATACTTCCAGTACAGTGAGGAGATCCAGAAAAATATCGAGGCCAAGAAACTGCAGGATCAGCTTGTCTTTAAAAACCAGGCCGAGAGAAAGGCCGCCGAGGAGGCGGCCAAGCTCAACAAGGTTATCGGCGAGGGCGAGGCTAACGTGAGGGTCAAGCTTCAGGAAGGGCAAGCCTTCAAGGTAGAGAGGACTGCCGAGCGGGACCTGTATGCCCGTAAAAAACAAGCGGAAGGCGATCTGCTGGTGAAGTTAGCTGAGGCTAGAAGGACGGAACTTAAGAACAGGGCCTTAAGGGGCGCCGGATCGGACCGGCTTGTCGGCCTTAAAATGGCTGAGGTATACAAGGGGCTTGACGTGATAATCCTGTCAAGCGATGGAGCGGCCGGTGTGAATCCCCTTGACCTTGAAAAGACCCTGAAGTTGTTCGAGGTCAGGAAGGGAGGAAAGCGATGAAATATTCAAGGTGGTTATTGATCCCGGTTCTCTTCGCGTCCCTGCTGGTTTCGGGTTGCTGGCCTCACACGACAGGTCCCACTGAAGTGGGTGTTCGAACCGTCAAGCTGGGCATCTTTGGAAAGCGGGGAGTAGAATCCACATACTATGCCCCCGGGTCAACTTACTTTTTTATGCCCATTATCAATGATTGGAACACGTTCGACCTGAACCTCCAGACCATGGAGATGACATTCGACCCAAGGAAGGGCGACCTGAGGGCCAGGGACGATCTGCTCTTCAAGACGATTGATGGTAATGACATCAGTCTCGATGTTATTATCCAATACCGCATCGTTCCTGATAAAGCCCCTTACATCCTCCAGTATGTTGCCGAGAACGACGATCTCCTCAGGCAGAATGTTGTGAGAGCGATAGTCCGCAGCCGACCCAGGGATATCTTCGGGGAGCTTGAGACTGAGGAATTCTACATCTCAGAGAAGCGACAGGACAAGGCTGAAAAATCCCGGGCTGCTCTCAACGAGATCCTTAACCCGTACGGTGTCAACGTAGAGAGGGTCTCCACAAAGGACTACCGCTTCAATCCGGCCTATCAACAGGCCATCGAAGACCGCAAGGTGGCTGAACAGCTTGCTGAGAAGAACAAGGCTCAGGCCCGGGCGGTGCTGGAAGACTTCCTGCGCCAGGTGCAGGATGCCCAGGGCGAGGTCAACAAGGTGGTGGCGGAAGCGGACGGAGAGTTCGAAAGGTCCAAGCTCCAGGCGGATGCCTACTTTCAGCAGCAAAAAAGTATCGCCCAGGCGATAAAGGTTGAAGGTGAGGCTGATGCAAAAGGCATAAGGGCAATGAACGAAGCTCTCGCGGGCACGGGAGGAGAGATCATGGTAAAACTCAAGATCGCCGAGGCTCTGCAGGGCAAAAGGATCATACTGCTTCCGATGTCGGAGGGAGGCATAAACCTCAAGACAACCGATATCAACGACCTTCTGAAGATATATGGTCTCAAGTCCCTTTCACCGCAGGTATCAGCGCCGACGGTTAAGAAATAGTTGAAAGTTGAAGGTTAAAGGTT
>JBGMRC010000229.1:0-2469 GCA_048061075.1 bacterium
CCTCTTTCCTCTTTCCTACTCCCTGCACATCCGGAATAAACCCGTCCCGGATGTGTACTTATAGACAAATACCGACACATCGGGCCGTCGCGCCCCATATGTAAGGAGGAAAATAATGAATACCAAGGTATCAGTAAAACGATGGACGCCCATCCATACAGCACTGGTAGTTCTGTGTTCCGTTTTTATTCAGATTTTATATCTGTCCCCTGCCTACGGGTCCTCGCTTACCTTCAACGTACGGCCGGAAAACAGAACTGTACTCGTACCAGGCCCGGGAGATGGCACCATCCAGATAAAGGTAGTCGCACCAGAGGACCTGCCCTATCCCACAACCGACCGGCCCCTTCTGAACCTGGCCCTTGTTATAGACAAGAGCGGGTCGATGAATGAAGCCGGCAAGATGGAATACGCGATCAGAGCAGCGCACCAGCTTGTGGACAGGCTGGGCAGGGACGATTACCTGTCAATCATAGCCTACGACCAGTTTGTCAGGGTAGTTTCACCTGCTCGCAGGGTAAGGGACAGGAGGAGGTTCCACCAGTTGATAAACAATATCTACCCCGGCGGACGCACTTTCCTCTCGGGAGGACTCGAAGAGGGATTTCGGCAGGCCAGAAGAGTAAAAAAGAGGGGCTATGTTAACCGGGTGCTTCTGATCTCAGACGGTCTGGCCAACGTGGGGGTCACGAACCGTCACACCCTGCGCCGTCGGGCTGGTGACATGTCCGAACGGGGGATCTCCGTTTCAACCTTTGGTGTGGGATATGATTTCGATGAGGATCTCATGGCTGGCCTGGCTATCGGTGGCAGCGGATCGTATCACTATATCGCCAACCCGTCAGACATAGTGGCCGCTCTGAGCAACGAGTTTTCAATGGCCTCCCGAACCGTGGCTACCGACGTCGAGATAGTAATAAGACTGAAAAAAGACAGCCGTTTTGATTCAGTCCTGGGGCACAGTTGGCGGCGTGAGGGAGATTCGGTGGTCATAAGACTCGGCGACCTGTCTTCCGGGGAGAAGCGGAACCTCATGGCCAAGTTCAAGGTCCAGAGCAAGAGCCTTGGCATGCAGGATGTGGCTGATGTATCAATGCGCTATCGTGACCCAGTGTCCGGGATGGTAAGGAAGGAACCATTCCAGACTGTGAAGCTCCAACTCGTGGAAGATCCGGATATCTACAGGGAAAATTTCGATAACAGGGTACGGGAAGAGAAATCAGTTATTGAATCCAATGCCAATATGGAAAAAGCCGCCAGACGGGTTGACTCTGGTGACAGGGCAGGAGCTTTAAGCATCCTTAAAAAGGCCGCCGACGCGCTGAAACAGGAACCTGCTTCCCCCGCCACTGAGGCAGAGATCCAGCGCAATGAAAGGTATCAGGAGAAGATCGTCGGGATGGACGAGATGGACGACGATGAAGTCAAGGAGATGCAGAAGGACATCAAGTACAGGTCGTATCAGAGACTGCATCGACAGTAAACCTGGAACTCAAACCATGGTATAATATTATGAGATTTATCACTTTACGTATGCATTCTCGTTAGGCATGTGACATTTCTGTGAGGAAATTATACTATACATCCACCTCCATAATGCCGAGATCTCCAATTCGGTTTGATCCTGACTACTTAATATGCTGAAGATTCTCGAAAAACTGGGTCATGAAATACTCTATTTCCTCGAAACCAGCGGGAGAATGGGAGTCTTCCTTTTTCAGAGCATTGCCTGCATCTTCCTGCCGCCCTACAAGCTTCAGCCCATTATAAAACAGATATATTTCATCGGAACCCGTTCGGTATTCGTAATCCTTTTTACAGGTACTTTTACAGGCATGGTGCTGGGTCTTCAGGGGTACTACACACTTCAGAAATTCGGATCGGAGGGTTTGCTTGGATCCGCAGTAGCTGTAAGCCTCCTCAGGGAACTGGGCCCCGTTCTCACTGCCCTCATGGTCATAGGAAGGGCTGGTTCGGCAATGTGCGCCGAGATCGGTATCATGCGGAACTCTGAACAGATCGACGCTCTCGAGCTGATGGCCATAGATCCATACAGGTTTATTATCGCCCCAAAATTTGTGGCCAGCGTTATCTCTATGCCCCTGTTGACCTTTATTTTCAATTTTTTCGGGATTCTTGGGGGTTTCTTTGTGGGCGTATCTTTGTTGGGCCTCAACAGCGGAACGTACTTCCAGGGTATGTATTCAACAACAGTCTGGGCCGACGTACAGATGGGACTTGTCAAGGCATTCGTCTTCGGGCTCCTCGTTGTGTGGATCTGTACGGCAAAGGGGTTTTTCCTGCACAGGGAAAGAGCCGGCGGCTTCGGGGCGGAGGGTGTGAGCAGGACGACGACCAACGCGGTGGTAATGGCGTCAGTTACTATCCTCGTATGGGATTATCTGATAAGCGCTATGATGCTGTAGTATTAATTAAGTTGAAAGTTAAAGGTTGAAAGTTGAAAGTTAA
>JBGMRC010000230.1:0-2455 GCA_048061075.1 bacterium
AATAAACAAAGGCCTCCATCCCCAGGGACGGAAGCCTCATCGCTCCGCGGTACCACCCCGATTTCCCCCTGTACGGGGAACTCTCGGCGGGCTAGTCAGTTGCCCTGCTCCTGTAACGGGGAGCTAACCGTCACGCCCTACTGTCATGTTCAGGCGTGAAGCTCGGGAGTGAAAGGGATACCCGGGGCCTGCAGGAAGGCTTTCAGCCAGCGGCCTCCCCTCTCTGGGAAAACCCGTCAGGAACCCACTCTCCGTCAAAGCCTTTATTTCGTCAGTTTTTCTACCTCGTCAAAAAGACCCAGGATCAGGATAATGTCATTCTCGCTGAGCTTGGTGCTCGCATTAGGGGAGACATTCATGCTGGGTTCCTCTCCTTCCACCGGATTCGAAGTAATTGCGAGGATAGTCACCCCAAACTTGGGCCTCACACCCAGATCACCGATGCTCTTACCAACCCAGGATGGCGGCGTTTTTATTTCAAAAACTCCGTATTCGCTGCCAAACTCGATCTGTTCAACAATTGAGGGTTTTGCCAGGTTGCGTCCCAGTCTTTGGCCTGAGTCGATTTCCGGATAGATGATCTTGTCCGCGCCGATCCTCTCAAGGAATCGGCCATGAAGCTTGGTGACAGCCTTTGCTACAACATGCTGTACACCCATCTCCTTGAGGATCATGGTGGCCAGCATGCTGGCTTCTACATCTGACCCTATAGCCACTACAACAGTATCCATTTCGGTAATGCCCACTGCCTTCAGTGCTTCTTCATCTCTGGCATCGAGCTGGGCTGCCTGCGTGACTATGCTCTGAGCTTTCTTGACCCTCTCCATGTCGCTGTCGATCGCCAGAACCTGGCAGCGGTTTTCAGTGAGACTCTCAGCGAGGCTCATTCCGAACCGTCCCAGTCCGATAACAGCTATCTGTTTCATAGAGGATTAAGCGCTTTGTTTAAGGTTGCCTGCGGCGATCTTCACCAATTCAGCAAAGGCGGCTTCATCATTGATCGCGATATCGGAAAGAACCTTACGATCGATGGCAACGCCGGCCTGGGAGAGTCCATGCATGAACTGGCTGTAGGAAAGATCATGGCTGCGAACCGCCGCGTTGATCCTTACTATCCAGAGCTTCCTGAAATCTCTTTTCCTGGTTCTTCGATCTCTGTATGAATACAGCAGAGCCTTTTCAAGGGTAGTCCGGGCCTGTCCAAGCAGGTTTTTCCTTCCTCCCCGGTATCCCGATGTCTGGGCGAACAGGTTCTTTTTTCTTTTTTTGGCGCTAACGGCCCTTTTTATCCTGGGCATTTCCCTTCTCCTGATCCGACAAACTACATCCAGGGACCTGGGGAGGTTCTCCAACAGGCCTTTAAATGTAGGGAATGAGTTTTTTGATATTTTTCTCGTCCGAACTATGGATAAACGTGCCCGATCTCAGACGCCTTTTGCGCTTCTGGTTCTTGCTGGTGAGTATGTGGCTGTGAAAAGCTCTTCTTCTCTTCACTTTTCCGCTGCTCGTGCGTCCAAACCTTTTCGCAGCGCCTCTGTTTGTCTTTATCTTGGGCATCTATAAAGTCTCTCCTCATTTGATCGGGGCCAGGATCAGGATCATATTTCTGCCTTCCATCTTGGCCGGCTGCTCAACAACACTTTCTTCTACAAGCAACGCCAGGAACTGATCCAGGACTATCTGTCCGCGGTCTGGATGTACGATCTCTCTTCCCCTGAACCTGACAGTGACCTTTATCTTGTTACCCTCCGACAGAAAGCGCCTGGCGTACCTTGCCTTGACCTCCAGATCATGCATGTCCGTCTTGGGCCGTATCTTGATCTCTTTTACCTGGATGACCTTCTGTTTCTTCTTGGCTATCTGAGCTTTTTTGCTCTGTTGATACTTGAATCTCCCGTAATCCATGATCCGGCATACGGGAGGACTGGCAGTGGATGCAACTTCAACAAGGTCCAGACCGTGATCGTAGGCAGCGTCAAGCGCATCCTGTTTGGACATCACTCCAAGCTGCTCCCCCTCCGGACCTATGACGAGCACCTCACGAGCCACGATCATCTCATTTACCGGAGTACCTCTGTCTTTGGTTATCTCTTCCCTCCTTGGGTCTACAGTGTGGGGAGCGCGATTTCATCCCTGACACTGTCAATGAAACTGTCAAGGGACGTAACACCCCTGTCGCCGTCTTCCCTGTGCCTTACCGAAACGGCATTGGATGCGGCTTCTTTCTCCCCAATAATCAACATGTAAGGGATCTTTTCCAGGCGGGCCTCTCTGATCTTGTATCCGATCTTTTCATTTCTCAGGTCCGCTTCAACCCGGAAGCCCTGATTTTTAAGCGTTCCCATCACGGATTCGGCATAGTTAGCACTCTTGTCTGTGATTGTCAACACCTTCACCTGAACGGGTGAAAGCCACAAAGGAAAGGCACCTGCGTAGTGTTCTATAAGTACTCCCA
>JBGMRC010000231.1:0-2455 GCA_048061075.1 bacterium
ATACCAGGTACCCCCATCTTAAAACCATCGTTATCTCCGCCAAACACGATGTAGAGACCGTAACAGAGGCCATGCGTCTGGGGGCCCTGGACTACATTCTCAAACCCTTCTCCGTAGCTGAACTGGGAATCTCCGTGAACAAGGCTATTCACTTCAAGGAAACGGAGGATGAGCTTAAGCGCCTCCAGCGTCAGCAGCTCTATGCGGAAGACTACTCCCTCCTCTATGCCAGCAGCGAAATGGCCAACATTATGGAAACCATCCTGAAGGTGGCGTCCACCAATATGCCGGTGCTCATAACCGGAGACAGCGGGGTTGGCAAGGAGGTTGTGGCTAGAGAATTACATCAGCGCTCCCACTGGTCAACAGGTCCTTTTCTGAAGGTTAATTGCGCTGCCTTGCCCGCGTCACTGCTGGAAAGCGAGCTTTTCGGTTACGCCAGGGGAGCCTTTACAGGTGCAGTGCAGTCTAAACCATCAAAATTCGAGATCGCCTCGGGAGGAACTCTTTTCCTGGATGAGATCGGCGAACTGGAACCCCACATCCAGGCCAAGTTCCTCCATGTTCTTCAGGACGGAACCTTCAACAGGCTGGGCAGCAACAAACTGCTCAAGACGGATGCCCGCATACTCGTCGCTACAAATCAGGATCTGGAAGAGAACATCAAGACCGGCACCTTCCGCCGCGACCTGTATTACCGCCTCAACGTTGCCCGGATACACATCCCTCCCCTCAGTGAAAGGCGCGTGGATATCGCCCTGCTGACAACCTATTTTCTTGAGTTTTACGCAAGGCAGTACAAACGCAGGGTGGATCTTGACGAGGAAACATTGAACAAGCTTTACCGCCATCCCTGGCCCGGCAATGTCAGGGAACTGCAGAACGTCCTCCGCCGCTATATTGTTCTCGGCCGTCTCGAATTCGACAGCACTGGCAGCCTGTCTAACCTCACTTCCGGACCAACTCAGTTCAACACGGCTGAAGGGTTCATAACTCCCCCGGGTTCGCCGGAGGAACAGCCTGAAGATCAATTCGAACAACCTGAGAAGATCCCATCTGAAGATACACTCTCTTTAAAAGAGATCGCCAAATCAGCCGCCCGTAAAGCGGAAAAGGCGGCTATCCTGATAGCTCTGGACACAACAGGTTGGAACAAATCCCAGGCCGCCAAGTTGCTTAAGATCAGTTACAAGGCCTTTCTGTACAAGATGAAGGATTGCGGAATAGAGACGAAGCCGAAAACTGGTAAATATTTACCCACCTAGGAAAACCTCTTCACCCCACACTGTAAACTTATTCCTAATTTACGTTCCCTTTTCCACTTATTGACTACCTGTTTTTCCCTCTTTCGGAATTTTATATCCTCATCATTGATAGGGTCGTAAAAAGTCCATCCATGGCTTTTTACTCCGCGGAAAGCGAAAAGTGTCATTTTCACTTTCCTCTCAAATCAATGACTTGCGGTGCAAGTCATTGATTTGGGCGCCCCTCAATGGGCGCGTTGATGGATATCTTATGAGTCCATCACCATTGGCATAATATCGTTTTTTGTGGGGATCCTCACCAGGCTCGGTATTGGTTCCCAACTTATGGCACGACCTTTGCGACATAAGCAGCTTCTGGGGTGAGGTCTCTTTTAAATATTTACTACAGGAAGTGAGTTCAGAGCACGTGAAAGTTCTTTACGCCGGTACTGAAACATATGCGGATGAATGCTGCGGCTGGGTAACTGATATTCTTCCTGCCAAAGTGTCCATGTGTTTCGATCCGGCAACCTTTCTGTCCAGGATTGCCACCGACGATCCCGACCTGCTCCTGGTTGATCTGAGAAAAGGTATCTTCCAGTTAGAGCGTACGCTCACCCACGCCAACGGACATTACCCGGACATCCCCATCCTTGTCATCTCTCCAAGTGATCAGGTGGATGACGCGGTATTCGCATTTCAATTAGGCGCCGCCGATTACATGACTATCCCTGTCGACAGGCTTTCTTTCAAAGCTAAAGTCCTCAAGATCAGGCATTCGGCAAATCTGAAGAACACCGCCTCCGGAACCAGGGAATACTCACATTCCAATCCTGACCTTTTAGAAGTTATTCCTGAAGAGTTCCTCTTTGGCTCCTCTCCCATAATGCAGAATTTCAGACAGATCGTTTTCAAGATCAAAGACACCGATCTTCCCATTCTCATAAGCGGTGAGAGCGGCACCGGCAAGGAAAAGACCGCCCAATTCATCTGGAAGAACTCCTCCAGAAGAGATAAACCATTCGTAAAGGTCAACTGTGCGGCCATACCCTTTGAGCTGCTCGAGAGTGAGCTCTTCGGTTTCGAAAAGGGTGCGTTTACCGGGGCCTACAGGAAAAAACCGGGCAAGTTCGAAGCCGCGAACAGCGGTATTCTGTTTCTTGATGAAATAACAGACCTTCCCTTCTCCCTGCAATCCAAGCTCCTGCATG
>JBGMRC010000232.1:0-2447 GCA_048061075.1 bacterium
GACCCTCCAGAGAAAGCTCACGCTCCTGTTCGGGGTCATTATCGTCGCCGTTGTTCTCGCGGTGGGCGGGATCACCGTTTATCAGGGCCGGGAAATGCTCATCGAGCAGGCCCGGAGAACGGGTACGGCCCTGGCGGGGAGCATCGCGGCCGCGGCCTCCAACGATTTTTTCAACTACAACTACATAGGACTGGAGCAGAAAGCAGAGGAGGCGGCAAGAGACCCCGAAGTTGCCTACATCATCCTCTACGACAAGGAGGGGCAGGTGGCGGCCTACTCCGGCCAGGGGGCCGCCGGGCCAGGTGGTCAACCAGCCCCCCTTGAACCGGCTGTGACGGAGTCGATAAAGGAGCTGATCTCGGAAGGTTTCATACGTGGGTATACCGGAAGGGGGCTGGACATACTCGTTCCCGTAACTTTGGCGGGAACCGGTGCCAGGTGGGGTTCCGTGCGTCTGGGGCTGAGGCTCGATCGCATCTACAGCCGCATAAGCCTGCTTACCTGGATAGTCTTCACTTTGTGCCTGGTGGGTGTTTTTGCGGGCTGGGCCGCCTCGGCCCTGTTTACAAAGCGAATTACAATTCCCCTGGAAAACCTCGTAGGGGCTGCCGTTAGAGTATCTGAGGGAGATTACGACACCAGGATCGAGGTTGTGACCGGCGACGAGGTCCAGGAGCTTGCCGACAACTTCAACTGGATGACCCAGGAGCTGAAGAAACAGCGCGCCGGCCTGGAGGAAAACCTCGATGAGATAAAGCGGCTGAAACATTTCAGCGACCTGGTGATACTCTCCATCACGAACGGCCTCATCACCATGGACAGGGACGGGTATATAACATCCTTTAACAGGATGGCCGAACAGATCCTCGATACTCCCGCGGAAAAGGCCCTGGGAAAGTCACCCTATCAGGTCTGGGGCGATACCGATGCCGTCTCGGTAATGGCGTCCCTGCTTCAGGGTGAAGACTCTGCCGGAGAGGTAAAGTTAAGGTGGACTGCAAAGGACAAGAGCGATCGGATCCTGGAGATGAGCGCAACCGTGATCCGGGAAAGCGACGGAAAAGCGGTTGGACACCTTGCCCTGTTCTCCGATCTGACAGAGAAAAAGGAGCTGGAAGATCGGGTCAAGCGCACTGACCGACTGGCCGCGCTGGGGACACTCGCGGCAGGCCTTGCCCATGAGATCAAGAACCCGCTCACAGCTATCAGGACCTTCGTTCAGCTTATGCCTGAGCGGCACAAAAGAGCTGATTTTCTGGAGAAGTTCAACCGGACAGTGCCGAGAGAGCTTGACAGGGTAAACAACCTCCTGGAGGATCTCCTGGATCTCGTCCGCAGACCCACCCTTAACATAACCCGGGTGCAGGTAGGGGATCTGGTGGATCATATTCTGGAGACCCTGGAGCCCGAGATCGAGATGAGAGGTGTGGTGGTCGACAAGGTTATCGATGCCGGCACACAGCCTGTCAGAGCCGATGCCGAATACCTTTCCAGGGCTATCTTCAATATCGTCCTCAACGCGGTACAGGCCATGCCCCAGGGCGGGACCCTCAGGATCAGTTCAGAGGTCCGGTATGTTCCTGGAGAGGAAGAGGCCGTTTTGATCAATATCTCGGATGACGGTTTCGGGATCCCGGAGGAGTACATTGACCAGATCTTCAATCCCTTCTTTACCGACAAGGAAAAAGGGACCGGCCTCGGTCTTGCGGTGACAAACAAGATAATCGAGGATCAGGATGGTTCCATTACCGTAAAAAGCGAACGGGGAAAGGGGACGGATTTCACCATCAACCTGCCCGTATTCCACACCCGCTGAATATATGCACACATTTGTGTGCACTGCACATGATCGTGTGCATCACAGACCTGGCTCAAAATACCTAACCAGCTGATTTTTAAGGACATTTAATATTCCAGCCTCTGGCCTGTTTCTTGCTAATACCCACCATGAAGTAAACGAAAATAAACTTAACGGGGGAAAGGTCCTTTTAAAAGGAAACAGCGCATGGTGACGGGCCTGTTTTGAAAGGGGGTAATTGAATGAACAAGGGTAAAAAAGTCCTGTTGGTTGTAGATGACAATATCGGGATCATCGAGAGCATGGACATGCTTTTCTGCGATGATTTTGAGGTTCTGGCAGCCACCTCGGTTACGGAGGCCATGAATATCCTGGGGAAAGTACAGCCGGATATTATTCTCCTCGACTACTTAATGCCGGGCCTCAACGGAATTCAGCTGCTTCGCGAGATAAAGCAGATGAAAATAGCATCCAAGATCATTCTCTTTACGGCATCTGTATGGGAGAGCGTACGGGAAGAGGTAATGGACCTCGGTGTTGATGGATTTATCAGGAAACCCTTCGATATCTGGGAAATTGAGGCCCTTGCCAGGGGTACCGCACCGGCAGCCTGATAATAAAATAGTATAAACAGCCGGGTTAATTCCGG
>JBGMRC010000233.1:0-2438 GCA_048061075.1 bacterium
GCCCTGATAGCGGCCAGGGCCACCGCCCGGTACATGGCGCCTGTATCAAGGTGCAGGTAATCCAGTCTCCTCGCAAGAGCACGTGACAATGTGCTTTTTCCCGCGCCGGACGGTCCGTCGATGGCTACTATCTGTTTCATTGTTCACCCTTGGCCGCCTCAGTTATCGTACCGGGTGCCAGGGAGTTCATGCTGTCAGTAAAACCAGGAAAAGAGGTGGCTGCACACGCGGTATCCACCACTGTACTGGACGAGCTTCCCATAAGAGACAGGATCACCGAAGCCATGGCAATACGATGGTCGCCATTGCTGTCATGATCCGAGCGGCGTATATCCGCCCCGCCTTCAACAACGAATCCATCCGCTGTTTCGCTGACATCCACTCCAGCGCGGCGCAGCATGCGTACGGTGCTAGCAATGCGGTCTGATTCTTTTACCCTGAGTTCCTCAGCGCCCCTGATAACCGTCCTGCCCTCGGCCGCGGCAGCCACCACTGCCACAAGGGGGATCTCGTCAATTATCCGCGGTATCCATTCCACAGGAACATCCAACCCCTTCAGTGATCCCGTCCCGGTAACTGTAATATCCGCCACCGGTTCTGAACCTGATTCAGGCTGTTCATTTATGTCTATCCTGACGTCCATGGCCTCAAGAAGGTCCAACAGGCCCGTGCGCGTCGGATTTATCCCCACGTTTCTTACCGTTACGGATGAACCCTTAAGAACTGCGGCCGCAACCAGGAAGAACGCCGCTGAAGATATATCCCCGGGAACTGTGATTTCGGCACCGGAAGGGCTCTGACCCCCGTCCAGGATAAGTGTATTGCCGTCTCTTCCGAAAGATATTCCCGTATGTTCCATTATTCTTTCTGTGTGATCTCTACTGAGGGAAGGTTCAGTGAAAACAGTCTGTCCCACGGCAGAGAGTGCCGCTATCAGGATGCAGGATTTTATCTGCGCACTGGCCACGGGAGATGTATACCTGATGCCCTTCAGTCCTCCGCCCCTTATGCACAGCGGGAGCAGATTGCCCTCGCCCCTGCCGTCAACTGCAGCGCCCATCATGCGAAGAGGCTCCACTATCCTTGCCATGGGACGGCTTCTCAGCGACGTATCACCGGTCAAGACGGAGAAAAAGGAGCACCCGGATAGAAGGCCGGCCAGCAGCCGCACACCGGTTCCGGAGTTGCCCATGTCCAGGAGGTCGCCGGGTTCTGTAAGGGACTCCTTCCCTTCCCCGTAAATGACAACTGCACCTTCTTTTCTCTCTACCTGGACTCCAAAACTTGTAACAGCTTTCAACGTGGATTCGGTATCCTCGGCGATCAGCGGATTGCTGACAACAGTCCTGCCGTGTGCCATTGCCCCGAAAATGTATCCTCTGTGCGTAATAGACTTGTCACCGGGTACCTCTATCTCGCCGGACAGAGGGCCGGATGGTGTTACCTTCCAGATCACTTCATCTTCCTTCTTACTTTCGCGATCTGTTCGAAAAACTCGACAAGATCGGTCCGGTCGCCCGCGGAGATGAGTTTCTCTATCTCTCCCAGTCGGGAGCCCAGATCCCTCATTGCCCCAAGGAGGTATTCCTTGTTGGATATGGCTATATCAGCCCACATCGCCGGGTTGCTCGCGGCGATCCTCGTGTAGTCCCGCAATCCCCCCCCGGAGAAAGAAACCCAGGACTCGTCCTTTTTCAGTACCGAGTCCACTATGCCGTAGGCAGCCATATGGGGCAGGTGGCTGACCCAGGCAAAGATCGCATCGTGGAGTTCAGGTTCCATTATCTCTACTACCGAGCCAACCCGCTGCCACATGTGGGCGATCCGCTCAACATCATCGTCCTCATCTTCCACAGGAGTGATGATGACCTTCGCGCCCTCGAACAGTCCTGTCCTGGCAGCAGTGGGACCCGATCTCTCGTCACCGGCGATGGGGTGACCCGGGACGTACCGGTAGGATGAGCCGGAATCCGCTGATTCCCTGAAAGCCTTTATCAAGGGTAATTTTACACTCCCCACGTCCGTGACGAGGGTTTTGGGCGGAAAACCGGAGCGGATTATGGATTCAAGAGCTACAACCGGGACCGAGAGAATTATCAGATCACACCCTGCAAGAGAGTTCTCATCGAAGGGCGCCTTTTCACTCAGTATTCCAAGCTCCAGTGCCTGAGCCTGAGCCACAGGGTCCATGTCGCTGCCCAGTATCCGGTTAACCAGCCCCCTCTTCCTGAGGTCCAGGGCCAGGGAGCCTCCAATGAGGCCAGTCCCCAGCAGGTACACCCTTTCAAAAAGGATGTCTTTCACAGACCTCTTCCCAGAACCGCCGCGATGGACCTTATTTTATCCATCAGATCCCTGAATTCATTGATCCTGAGGGACTGGGGCCCGTCACAGAAGGCCTCTTCCGGGTTATGGTGCACCTCGATCAGCAGGCCGTC
>JBGMRC010000234.1:0-2414 GCA_048061075.1 bacterium
AATCCACTCTCATACCCCGTTACGCCGATACTCCGATGCTATGCCAGGAACCCGGCCACTCGAATCTCGACTTTCGAATCTCCAATTTCCATTACTTTCAACCCTTTCTTGACTCAACCTCCAATGTTTGATCTATTTCGTTCCGGTTGTCTGAGGAACCCAATCAACAAGAGTCAGGCTTGAAACGCGGCTGAATTCGCGAGTATTGTTGGTTACCAGCGCAAGCCCCTGAGAGACAGCATGGGCAGCTATGAGCATGTCCATGGCACCAAGAGGGGTCCCGGCCTTCTCCAGTAAGGTGCGGATATCACCGTAGGCCTGAGCCGCTTCTTCGTCAAAGGGCAATATTTCCAGAGGGATCATGAACTCTTCGAGGGCTTTGGAATTTTGCTCCCGATGCTTGCTCTTGGCGACACCGTAACGCAGTTCGGAAAGCGTGATCGACGAGATGCCGATATCACCGACTTGGTAGTCTAAAAATCGCTTAAGCACTGACTCCGGCTGCTGCTTTATAATGAAGATGCAGATGTTGGTGTCGAGCATCAACTTCATCAGAAGTTCTCACGTTTGTCCTGTTCCGGCTGGGATCGTTCGGACATAAAGTCCGGGGAAAACTTTTTCAGGCTGCCGAAAAGGACATCCCAGGAATAACTGCGGGGGATGAGATATACAACATGGCCGCTTTTCTTGATAAAGACTTCAGTGTCGTCGAACCGGAACTCCTTAGGCAATCGTACCGCCTGGCTTTGACCATTTTTGAAAATTTTCGCTGTTTTCATTTCACACCTCCACACTTCGTTTTAATATATACCAATAATATATACTGCTGCAGGTGTCATGGCAAGCGAAATTATCAGGTCATTCTCCTCCC
This sequence comes from bacterium, assembly GCA_048061075.1. Lineage (GTDB taxonomy): Bacteria > BMS3Abin14 > BMS3Abin14 > BMS3Abin14 > BMS3Abin14 > SZUA-178. The sequence goes on from JBGMRC010000234.1 coordinate 872, forward strand.
CATCGCCCAGCGCCCATAGCCCGCTCTTTTCCCCTCTCGCCCCTTATTCCCTCCCTATAGCCTATAGCCTACAGCCTATAGCCTGCTCCTATCCCCTTCATCCCTGTTAGAATCCATCGCCCATCGCCTGTCTCCCCTCATTTACCTGACGGATCAATAATACTTAATCCCGGGAAATAGGTGCGATATCGAACGGCATCCCTGGTCAGAAGAGTCATCCCTTCTATCGCCGCGTGAGCACCGATAAAAAAATCAGGCAGCGGTGCTTGTTTCGTCCCGCCGGCACGTCGATATTTCAGAAAGCACTTGCCGGCGAGAAAGGCAGCTTCATAGGGGATTTGAAGATACTGAAAGTAATCCTTTGGAAGAGCGGCTTCCAACTCCTCTATCCTGTCAAAACCGATAGATATTTCCGCATAGATGATGGGATTGATACACAGGATGCTATCCTCGGCGCACCCGGATATCTTCCCCGAAGACCAGTTAAACCACTCCTTATCAGCACACAGAACATCAAGCAGAACATTACTGTCGACCAGTACCCCGGAGGCACTCATTCCGGTTCTCGGGTCAAAGCCATGATCTCGTCCGTCGTCATTCTCACAGTCGCCTTACCTCGCATCTGGGCGACCAGTTTCTGACCGCGTGACTGCCCACGTGATTTGACCTTAACCAATTGAACCGTATCCCCCTTTATCAGAAAATCTACCTCCGTATTCGGCTGTAAACCCATCTTGTTTCTGATTTCCAGAGGAATGGTAACCTGCCCTTTCGATGTGATGCGCATAGCGACCTCCTTTGGTGGACGCATCGAGTAAGAGTAATACTAGTATTACTAAGAATATATCTCTTCAACCTCCTTGTCAAAAGGAATTACGTGTCCGACCCATACCATTCCTGACTCCTCCTCTCCCCTGGCCACGCCGAAGCGTGGAGTCCCAGGACCCACGACCCAGGACCCAGGTCCCGGAAATAGTCATCGCAAGTCACACCCAGGATAACCAGATGCAAATCAGGCCGGGGTTTTGGTGAATCACGAAGCGCAGCTCAAGGGGGTTGCGAAGGCAAGTGATTACACCCAACAAACCCGGCCATATGAATACACAGTCCATAGCCTGCCCTTATCGCCTCTCATTCCCTTCCCAGCGCCCAAAGCCTAACGCCCAAAGCCTGCCAGCCATAGCCTCTCGTCAGCCGTAACCTTGGTGAAGGCTGATGGCGAAGGCTGGTCCAATTTCCGCAAAAAAACCAGCTCAAGGCTGGTCTATCTCTCACGTCTAATGTTCTAATTTCTATTGCTCCAATGTGCTACCCCGATACCTCGACACGCTTTCCATCTCCTCCATCCCCTTAATCCCTGTTAATAGAATCGCCTGCCTATACTTGGCCCTTGATCTGTCCCATTGCCCATAGCCTATAGCCAATAGCCTGCCCTTAATACACTTCCTCATGCTTCCCGATATTAACTGGAATAATCGTCCTGTCGTTAATAAGGAATTCCATTGTAATTCGAAAGCTGATGTTTATGGAAACGGAATGTAGA
>JBGMRC010000235.1:0-2386 GCA_048061075.1 bacterium
TTTCAGCAAAAAGTGTACTATGCCTCCTACCAGAAACGCGAAAGGAAAAACGAACGCCGCTATAACAATGGCCGTCTTTGTTCCTCTCTCCTTCATCATAACAAGGAATTGGGCAATGCATGGAAGGAAAAGGGTAAGCGTGATCGCTGCCACCGCAAGCTCATTGCCCGTGAGGAGTCCTCCCTGCTGCAGATCGTAAAGACCGGCAGCTCCATAATCCCGACGGAAAAACCCGAACAGCAGGGCCTGAGCCGCTTCCGCCGGCAGCCCGATCGCCTTCGTGGGAAATTCCAGGAGCCACAGCGCGAGGTCGAACAGCCCCGTAAGCTTTCCCGCCCAGATGAGGACTGAGGCCAGCAGAAACAGCGGGAGTATCTCACGAAAATACCACTGCATGCGAGTGGAAGTCTTGATCCAGATGTTGGCCAGTGTGGGCATACGCAGCGGTGGCAGCTCCATGAAGAACTGGGGCTCGTCTCCCGGGAGAAGCCTGGCGGTCAGGTATCCTATCAGAAGGAAAATGAGGAGGGTGACGCCGCCCCAGGTCACCAGGACACCCGGCTTTTGCGCCGTAAGGGCGAATATAACACCCAGTTGGGCGGAACAGGGGATCGCCAGAGCGAGGAGGACAGTGGCTATCATGCGCTCTCTTGCAGATTCCAGGGTTCTGGTGACCATGGTAGCCATTGTCCCGCATCCGAAACCCAGGGTCATAGGGATGACTGCCCTCCCGGAAAGGCCTATCTTCTTGAAGATCCTGTCAATGAGAAGGGAGAGCCGGGGGAGGTATCCGCTGTCTTCCACAACGGAAAAAACGAGGAAAAATGCTCCCACTATCGGCAGGACGATCGCCACGGCATATCTCACGCCAAGCGTCAGAATACCGTATTCAAACGCTATCAGGTCCTGCAGCACAGTCCACGGTATCACCTTCCGGGTCATGTCGTTTATAAATGGGGTCAGATAGGTCTCGAAAAGATGGCCTTCCAGAAAATCCACCACCGTTCCGGCGCCGAACACCCCAACGAACTTGTAGAACCCGAAGTAGAGCACCAGGGCCAGTATCGGCACCCCTGTCAGCGGTGATATGAGGAGTTTGTCGATCTTCTCCCTGATGTTTTTTGCGGTTATCTCGCGGCGTTTTATGATCCCTCCAAGAAGCTGCTCCGACCGCCGCTGTCTCCCCATGGTCAGATAATAGTTGACAGGGTTTTCAAGTTTTCTCTTGAGGCTATTTATCAGCTCGAATACTTCCTGGGCCTTGTCTGACTGGAGGGAGGTAACCACGCCAAGCATGTCCCTGTCTTCCTGAAGAACAAGGAGCGCTTCCGATCTGGATGTGAGGGCAGTTGCCGGCATGAGTTCTGCCAGTTCCCGTACCGCCCTTTCGATTACCACGCCGTAATCGACCTGAAGAGTCCTGCCGTTATGCGTGTACCGGGCGATCTCCTGTTTAAGCTCTTTAACACCCTTCCCGGAGATACTTATTGTAGGAACAACGGGAATGCCCAGCCTTCGTGATAGTGTCTCGGTGTCAATGTCGAGACCGGCGCCTATGGCCTCATCCATGATATTCAGAACCAGGATCACCGGCAGGCCGGCTTCGATCAGTTGGAGGGTAAAGGTGAGCATTCTCCCGAGGTTTTTTGCGTCGATCACGTGCAGGATAACCTCGTAACCCCCCTCCAGGAGTATCTTCCTGGTTACCCTTTCCTCATCCGTAATGGAAAGGAGCGAATACATCCCCGGAGTATCCACCACTGAATATTCGCGTCCGGCCAGCTTCATCCTGCCCACTGAAAGAGCGACGGTAGTACCGGGATAATTTGATACAGTTGCGTAGGTTCCTGTGAGCCGGTTGAAAAGGGCGCTCTTGCCCACATTGGGGCTTCCAACCATCAGGATACTGTTCCTGCTATCGCTCCCGTCTTCGCCTCCCTCATGGAAGCCGCCATGATGATCGTGCCGGTGCAACTTTGGAATGAGGGAGAATAAGCGGCTGCCTCTTTTTCCGCCGCGATGTCCTCGACACTCTGTGCACTCGTGATGCTTAAGCTCGTTCTTTATCATTACAGCCCTTCAACGTGCTCGAGCCCTTCGCGGAAGATAGTTGTCACATGATCGTCACTGATGGAGTAAACAACATTTTTTCCCTCTTTCCTGAATTTCACCAGCCTGCTGTTGCGAAGGATCCGCAGCTGATGTGAGACGGCTGAATCGGTGAGGTCGAGAGACCGCGCGATATCGTTAACACAGAGTTCGGACCTTGTGAGGGCCATGAGGATCCTGACCCTCGTCAGATCTCCCAGCACCCTGAAGGTCTCGGCAAGCTCGTAAAGGAGATTTTCAGAATCCTCCCGTCCCATTATTCTCTTTAAGTGAGCAT
>JBGMRC010000236.1:0-2372 GCA_048061075.1 bacterium
GAAGTAATCCTGTGGATTATAAGATCGCTTCATCGTTTCACTCCTTCCGCCGTCGCTAAAGCTATGGCGTGACAAGCGCGATGACTTTTTCTGGGATCCGGATCGTTGGTCGTGGGACTCCACACCTTAGCGTGGCCGACCTTGGATCTTGGATCAACGCACTTTGTACCTGGAACTTGGAACACGGAACTCAACATAGTAGACAGGAGTAAAGGTGTTTGGTGAGAGCCTTGAACTTTCTGACAGCGATCGAGAAGACATAGCCCTGGTCCGAAAGGTCCGAAAGGGTGAAAGGGACGCCTTTACAAGTCTGGTGGACAGACACCAGGGCCGTATCTTCAATTTTACATATCAGTTCTTTAGAAATCCCGATCTTGCCGCCGAACTTACTCAGGAGACGTTTCTAAGGGTATTCAGGTTTATCAGGAAGTTCGATACAAAGAGGAAGTTTTCAACGTGGATATTTTCCATTGCAAAAAACATCTGTATAGATGAACACCGGAAACTGGACAGAAACCGGACAGTATCCCTCGAAGACCTGCCGCGGCAATCTTCAAAACACAGTGACTCACTGCACCATAGGGATCCCTCCGACATATCCATCAGGAATGAGGAGAGATTGCTTCTGGAAGAAGCCGTAGTCCTGCTCCCGGAGAAGTATCGAGCGGCGATAATACTGTGCTATTTCCAGGAATTGACTTATCAGGAAGTAGCCGACGCCCTTGGACTGAGTCTGAACCTTGTGAAGGTGCGTATCTTCAGGGCCAAGAAGATGCTGTTGGAAATATTGAGGAAGGATGCGGGAGATGAGTGAGGGGGTGAGGGGGTGTCGGGGTAGGTTTATGAGTATCGAAGTATCGAGGTGTCGGGGTGTGGAGGTAAGTGCAGTTGCAGTTACTTCGATACTTACATACTTCGATACCTCGACACACAGCCGTAGGCTGAAAGGGGAACTCTGTGGTGAGAAATCTTGAAACTTGAAACTTGAAACCTGAAACTAAAGATACTGTAACTTAAACCACATTATTTTCGTAACAAATGCAGTAGGGAGGTATTATTTTTAAAGGGGAGTTTGATTAATGGGAGAGAAAATAAATTGCGAAAATGCAGAGTTTTTCATCCACAGATATGTCACCGGCGAGATATCCGAAAGGGAAAACGAGAAGCTGAAAACACACCTCGGCACTTGCTCTGCCTGCCGTGAATCAGTTGCCGAACTCCAGGCTCTCGAATATCTGCTGGGAGAGCTGGGAGACATTGAAAAGGAACCTCCACCCTTTCTGACCGGGAGGATTGCCTCCAACCTGCCCTCGCGTATTGTGCCGGGGTGGTTGTCGTGGAGAGCGCTCCATCCATACGTTGCGGCACTCTCCCTTATCCTGGCCCTGGCGATCGGCTTCTTCACCAGAGATATTCTGCTTAAACAGGGCCCTTCACAGCTTTCCGTTCAGACCGTCAGGATCATCTTCTATTCACCAGAGGCATCGTCAGTGGCCCTGGTGGGTGATTTTAACGAGTGGGGCCAGAGGGAAGTGACCCTTGCCCATTCACAGGATCTGGGGGTCTGGGAGTTTTCCCTGGCCCTGAAACCCGGGGTATATCATTACAACCTGCTGGTGGACGGCCAGAGATGGGCGTCTAATCCGAAGTCCTCCTCTCTGGTGCCGGACGGTTACGGCGGGTACGATTCAGTACTTGTAGTCAGCGAGAAATGCCAGGAAGACTGCACTTAACCAGTGTGTCGTGTTTTCAGGCACGCGGCAAGGAGCCTGCTTTGTTAAGTACCGCACTAAAAGGTATAGTGATCTCCCCTGTTTTCCTGGCTCTTCTACTCTGCCAGAGTGCTTTATCCTCGCAGAATAACGGATCAATAAGGGATATTCTGCAGGGATCCTACTCCGAAGAAGCCATACTCAAGACATCCGACCTCTACAATTCCCTCGATATCGGTAAAGAAGACAAGGATGGTATCCTCGATACTGTTGAATGGATGGCCTCGTCAAATCTGTCCGTTGATGTAATTCTGGAATACCTGAACCTTGTGTCAGAGCTTTACGATGCCGGGATCAGTATCAGGGATATATCCTTGAAAGCCAGGGAGGGGATTGCCAAGGGTGTTAGTCCGGAACGGATCATAGCGGTTCTCAATGACCGGGTTCAGAGGCTCAAGGATGCCCGTGTCCTGGTGCTGACTCTGGAAAATAAAGGAGTTGAATTCCTGGACAAACAGATGACCTATCGTATCCTGGCTAATTATCTTTCACGGGGTATTTCTTCAGAGGAGATAATGTCGAAGGTCTACGAGAGTGATTTTGGAGATTATCGGGCTCTTGAGAGTGTGGTTAGGTGAGTAAGGGAGTATGGGGGTGTGG
>JBGMRC010000237.1:0-2362 GCA_048061075.1 bacterium
ATATCAGCGGACTTCGCCTCCAGGTCTTACCTTGAGCAGACTGAAAGCAGCTAGTCCTCCCGCGAAGGAAAACGCTGATATTAACACGAAGCTTGCGTTGTAGGTTCCGGTAAGGTCCTTGATATAGCCGACAAGGGGTATGCTGATGAATACACCGGCGTTGAACATCGCGGTCAAAAGGCCGAAACCCATACCTGTTCTCTCAGGAGAGACTACCTCTCCTGCCATGGTGAATATGACGGGAGGGATTAACGAGATCCCCAGCCCGAGCAGAACTGTCCAGAGGACCGCTCTCACTGGATCGAAGGCTACCAGCAAAATAGCTGCGCCGGAGATAATGCTGCCGATTATCAGAGGACCGGCCCTCCATCCGAAACGGTCCACAAAATAGCCGAAGATCGGAACAAGGGGAATGGAAAGTCCCATAGGCAGACTTCCCAGGAAGTTGGCCATTTCCGGCCCGAAGCCGCGGATGGTAAAGTAGTCGATCCCGAAGGTGAAAAAAGTGAGTATCCCCATGTTGAAGAGGGCCCACACCAGGGCAACAAGCCAGATATTCCTGCCCATGGATCTCAGTTCGCTGCCAATGAGAAAGTCAGTCGGTTTCCGGCCGGGCTCGGGAGCCTGTCTGAATGCGATCAGATAGGCTGTAAGGGCGGTGAGGGAGAGTACTCCGACAATGATGAATACGGATAATATACCCCAGCTCTTTCCGGCCAGACCGAGGAAATTAAAGGAGATGATGGTGCCAAGGGGAACGGCTGTAGCGAAGATCCCCATTGCAAGCCCGAGCTCCTTTCCCAGAAATCGACGGGTGATTATCTGCGGTGCCACTACAACGATTATTGAACCGCCCACTCCGGCAAGGAACCGCCCCAGAAAGAGATAGAGGGGTTTTAAGGGCATCATCACCAGGGTGCCCCCAAACAGAAGGATCAGGGAGCAGATGCCCACGATCCTGGGCCCCAGCCGGTCCGCGAAATACCCACCCGGCAAGGCCAGGAAGATTCCGGGCAGGGTGAAAAGACCCATCAGGACACCTGCCTGGGTATAACTCATGCTGAGTTCGTCCACCAGCATCCCTAGAATGGGAGGGATCATCTGCAAGGTGACGGCAAAGGAAAAAACGGAAAAGTGGACAAGACCCAGTATCAGCCAGCGGGATGGGTCATTTTTGTCATGCAGATGTTCAGGGTTCATGGGAGCAGTCTAGTGTGTTGGTTTATAAAAGTGAAGGTTGTTAGTGGACTACTTCCTCTCCCCTAGTGGGAGAGGACTGAGGAGAGGGGGATATTATCACCCTCCCCTTGTGTTCCCCTCCCATCATCAGTCTTCGCCCTTCATAGCTTTAGCGACGAAGGGCTACGACCTGACAGGAGGGAGGGGTGAAAGTAAATAATCCATTCTCCAATACTTTAATATCTAATTTCCTTTTCAAATAAGCATTGTTTTGGGTACAGTAATCAACAATGGCAAAAAGAGTGCAAAAAGAACTGTTAGAGATCGAAATAGAGGGAATTGGCAAGGTTCACTCCGCTCCCGGTATCAATCTCAGGGAGGGTCTGAGGGGGGAGGGTGTTTTCCTGGACGGTACCTGCGCTGACAGGGGTGATTGTGGAAGGTGTGTTGTCAGGATCATTGAGGGCGACACCGGTGCGCCTGAAAAAGCGGAGGCCGGACTCCTGGGAAAGGAGGCAGTTTCTGCAGGTGACCGTCTGGCTTGCAGAATAATCCTGGCAGGCGATCTCAGGATCGGCATTGACGAGGAGAGACTGCTGGAGCTTGACCGGACTGGCAGGTGGAAAAATACCTTCGGGTCCGAGCTCTGGCAGCCGGGAAAATTTATTCCGGAAGAGGAGGGATATGGCTTTGCGGTGGATATAGGAACATCTTCCGTGGCCGCTTCCCTGTACGACATGCAAACCGGGCGGCCGAAGGATATTATTTCCACCACCAACCCCCTTGTTCCCTGGGGGGAGGATATTATCTCACGCCTTGATGCCTATCATTCGGGAGACGACACCTCATCGAAGATGCGTGCTACGCTGTGGAAATCCATATCGGGTCTACTAAAAAAGCTTTGTTTCAGAAATGGTGTTTTGTGGAGCAACACCTCCAGAGCAGTGCTCGTCGGCAACACGGCAATACATCACATTGCCATGGGGCTTGGAGTAAAGAGCCTTATGGAACCTCCTTTCGGTCCTGAAATGACTGAGATCTCAGTGTGTTCTCCGTCCGAACTTGGGATAGAAGCCGTTTCCAGCCTGCCGCCACAACTGGTCTTTCCTCCGCCCATAGGAGGTTTCGTTGGTTCGGATGCGTCGGTCTCATTACAGGCTGCCCTTATCCAGGGCAGGCCGAC
>JBGMRC010000238.1:0-2361 GCA_048061075.1 bacterium
AACTAGAAACCAGAAACCAGAAACTCTATTAACACCAGTTTACCAGTTTTCTCCCAGAAGTTCGAAAAAATCTCTATTGTGGTCACACGCAGGGCATTTTTCCGGCGCTTTTTTGCCATTGTGCAGGTAACCGCAGTTGATACACCTCCACGTTACATCTACTTCCCTGACGAAAACCCTGTTTGCCTCGATGTTGGCAAAAAGTTCATTATAACGTTTCTCATGCTGTTTTTCCGCGACCGCTATAGCTGTAAAAATTCCGGCAATATCGTTTAAACCTTCCTTCTTGGCGGTTTCGGCAAAGGACGGGTACATGTCCGTCCACTCGTAGTTTTCTCCTTCAGCGGAAGCTTTAAGGTTCTGAGCGGTAGTACCTATTACTCCCGCCGGAAAGGCCGCCTGTACCTGTACCGCACCGCCTTCCAGGAGTTTGAAGAGTCTCTTGGCGTGTTCTTTCTCCTGATCTGCTGTCTCCTCGAAGATCCGGGCTATCTGTACAAATCCCTCCTTTTTCGCCTGACTGGCGAAATACGTGTATCTGTTCCTTGCCTGGGACTCTCCCGCAAAAGCCGCAAGGATGTTTTTTTCCGTCTCAGTTCCCTTTAATGCTGCCATACCGTGTTCCTCCTTTTGTCACTAATTAAGATACCTGCCGGCGCTGTGCCGACATCCTTTTCCAGGGTTGTTCCATCTAGCAGCGTGTATGAGGTTTTCCGACAGGCTCCTAGTGAAAAAACATCTTCAACTTACTGTTTTTGTCTATCTCTTCCCTTATGCCCAGACGGGTCAGGGCGAAATCGTATCGAACAGGGTCCTGGGGATGAATCTTCCTGAATGCATCCGTTATCTGTAGTACTGTTTTCATGTCCGCCTGTTTTCTGTCTGTCAGGCCCAGATGCCGGCAGATACTGTGCATGTGCGTATCCAGTGGTACAAGGAGCATATCGGGCTCTATACATGACCAGCCTCCCGGATCCACATCGTCCCTGCGAACCATCCAACGGAGAAAAAGGTTGAACCTCTTTAAGGCGCTGCCACCATCCGGATCCGGCAGAAGCCTGTTCCGTCCGCTTTTACCGGACGCTTTGTGCAGGTCTTTCAGAAACCCTTTCAGGGCCGGCAAGGCGGTTTGTTGACCGCTTTTTAAATGCTCACTGAAGGCGCCCTCTAAAGATCCATGTTTTGAGATAAGCTTCCCTGCGCCGTGGAGCATCGCGGACAGATCCGTACCGGTGACCCACCTGTGTTTGAAATCCGCGAAGGTTCTTTCCAGAAGCTCGCGGGAAGAACCACGCAGGAAATCCGGAGGGGAATCTATCTTTTCCAGTACGTAAAATATATTTTTCAGTATCTGACCCACTCTCCCGAAGGCAAGGGAAGAGGCAACGAGGGCGACGATCTCCCTGTCTGCTGTATCGTCATAGCTGTAGAGCACTTCCAGGGGATCGGGTGAAACATATTCCCTCCTGTTATACTGCCTGTACAGTTCCTCAAGTTTTTCCTTCATTTGTTCACTCATTAGCAGGACCGGATTCCTGATCGTCTTTTGCTGCCTTCCTGCATTGGGGACACACACCCACAAACTCCAGCCTGTAATCAGTGATATCGTAACCTTTGAGTTTTCCCGCAAGCTCCCTGATCTCCCCGATGGGCTCGATCTGGACGTCTTCAACCCGGCTGCAGCGAGAGCACCTCAGATGATAGTGGTGATCGATCCTTCCGTCGAACCTCTTCCGGGTTCCTGCAACCTCCAGCTTCCTGATCGTGCCTTTGTCGGTCAGGGTTTCAAGATTGCGGTAAACGGTTCCAAGGCTGATCCTCGGAAGCCGTTTGCGAACCTGCCTGAAAAGCTCATCAGCAGTCGGGTGGGATTTAAGGGACCTGAGTTCCTCAAGGATAATTCTTCTCTGTTCGGTCATTCTCTGCATAAGCACGCCCTATTTAATAATAGTTACTATTATTAATAATATCTGAGAAAACGCTCCTGTCAAGAGCTCCAGGATCATTTTATCGTGACGCGTGATTAGTGATTGGTGATTGGTGATTAGTGATTGGTAAAAACAGGCTCTGAGCGCATAAATCGTCCAACGTCCAATGTCCAACGCCCAACGTGTTATTAATCTAATATCCAAAATCAATGAGCCATGAGATTGCCACATTATTCCGTATCAGGCGACGTTCCTCGCATTGACTTTTTTGTTACCTATGTGTTTAACCCAGCCAGGTTTTTCTTTGCGAGCTTAGCGCCTTTGCGTGAGACAGGTTTTATCTGTAATGCTCTAATTTCCAATCTCCAATTTCGGTTAATCTCCCACGTTGTTGGTGAAATTCAGTTAAGTGTATTCTTAAGGCCGGGGTTTT
>JBGMRC010000239.1:0-2339 GCA_048061075.1 bacterium
GGAGAGGGGGATATCTTACCACCCTCCCCATTGTCCCCTCCCATCAAGGGAGGGGTGTAAACCCCCGTAAACCCAACCTCCTGCCTTTTCATCCACCAGCTGCCAGTTTATGCAGCAGAACAGCTGTAAGCGCAATTCGCTCAAAAAGAGATTCTTTAACAATATACTCATCCGGGGAGTGATCCATATCTCCAACGGGACCCATACCGTCCAGGGTTGGAATCCCTTCGTCTGTGAGGAAGTTCGCGTCGGATGTACCACCCCTGCTTTCCTGTCCTACCTTCTGACCCAGTTCTTTTGCCGCGGTTTTCACCATTTTGTAGATATGGTCCGTGCCGTCTACCGGACAGCCCGCCGGGCGCCTGTGATCACATTCGATAACAGCGGTGCACTCGGGGTTCTGAGGGTTATTTACGATCGCCTTGATCTTTTCAAGGACCTCATCTTCCGTTTCCCTGTTCCAGAAACGGAACTCAAAGTTGGCCACTGCATGGTCCGGGACCATGTTGGTAACGGTTCCTCCCCTTATCCGGCCTACATTGACGGAGATACCTTTTTCAAGATCGTTCAGATCCTCAAAGGCAAGAACCATCTGTGAGACCTCCACAACCGCGCTGGCCTTGGGCCCGCCCTTGACTCCCGCGTGCCTGGCTTTTCCTGTCACACTGAGTTTGTACCGCCTGATACCCCGCCGGGCCTTTACCACCTCCCCCTCCAGACCTCCGCACTCGAAAACCAGGCCGTAGGCGGCTCCCGGGGCAAGGTCCCTTATAAGGTTATACGAAGACCCGGAACCCGTTTCTTCATCTCCATTAATAAGGCACCTCAGGGGAATATTTTCCAGGATCTTGAGCTCTTCGAGGATATTCAGCGCAAATACCATAACGACGATCCCGCCCTTCATATCGGCGGTACCAGGGCCGGAGAGCTTTTCCTCAGATTCCGTGAATTCCTTAAACTCCGAATCAGGGGGGAATACAGTGTCGAGGTGCCCTACTATTATTATCGGTTGACCGGCAGAGCCCGGATTTATGAAGATGTGGTGATTTACACCGTTGTAATCGTTTACAACCCTGTGGGAAAGCCTGGCGGGCATCCTTGAGGCTACTATCTCTCCGACACGGTTTATGCCCTTCGGGTTCCCGGAATATGTGTTGATCTGGACCAGTTCCTTAAGGAAGGCTACTATCTCTTTTCGTTGAGTACCAACAGCCTGCTGTACCTTCGCTGCCAGGTTGTCCAAGGTTTACATTCCGTTCTCGTCTGAACTGTTCTCATGCTCATCCGGATAGTGAAGAATATGACCTCCCCATGTCCGAATAAGCGGAGCACCGTCCACATTGGGATTGAGAAGATACTGGGGAAAGATAGGCGTCTTGCCCCTGCCGTCCGGAGCGGTGATGATGAACGTCGGAACGGCCATTCCGGAGGTATAGCCCCTCAGGTGCTCAATAATGTTCAGGCCATCTGATATGGTCGTCCTGAAGTGCCTGATCCCTTCCACCTTCTTGCAGTTGAATATATAGTAGGGGGCAACCTTGATCCTGAGAAGCTCCTGCATGAGCTTCTTCATGACATTCGGGTTGTTATTGATCCCTTTCAGAAGGACCGTCTGATCCCTTACGATAACTCCCGCCCTGGTCAGTTTATCGACCGCCTTCCAGGCTTCGGGAGTTACCTCCCTCGGATGGTTAAACTGCGTCTGTAAGTAAACTGGGTCGTGTTTTTCAAGCATCTTGCACAGTTCAGGCGTTACCCTCTGCGGGAGCGAGCAGACCATTCTGGATCCGAGTCTCTTTATCTCTACATGGGGAATGTCATCAAGCTCTGTCAGGATGTGATCCAGCTGGCTGTCTGAAAGTGAAAGTGCGTCACCTCCTGTAAGGAGAACATCTCTAATCTCCTCATTTTTCCTGACGTAATTCAGGGCCTCGTTGATCATCCTCTTCGGGTAGATAACATCCGTTGTGTCGATATCCATCCGTCTCAGGCAGTGGCGGCAAACCATGGCACACTGGTTTGTCACGTTGATTATCAGTCTGTCCGGGTAGAGCCGGGAGATGAGCGGCGCCGGGGAGTTGTACTTGATTATAGGCGGATCGGCGATCTCGGAGCTGTCCATATACTCATTGATGGAGGGTATGGCCTGTTTCCTGATCGGGCAGTTCCTGTCCTCAGGATCCATGAGACTGACGTAGTAAGGCGATATATACCACCTGTACTGCCCGCCTGTTTTCTTGATATCGGCAATCTCATCTGCCTCCAGATGGATGATCTCCTGGAGCACTTTCACGGATCCTATGCGGTTCCTCCGATGCCACTTGTAGTCCTTCCAGTCC
>JBGMRC010000240.1:0-2338 GCA_048061075.1 bacterium
GGCCGTTGGGTCTGGCGATAATGATCTCCCTTGTGTCCCTGATATTTCGCTCGAAAGCGATGAGTTCTCCTGATGGGGACCAGGCGGGGTTGGAGTCGTTACGCCCCTTCTCGATGTCCGTCAGTTCATAGGTGAAAAAAACATCTATCGGTTCGGGTCCGGCATCCTCAACCGGTTCTTCCCGCACAGCAGCCATATCCCCTTCCATTAACTGCTCGGTCTTCAAAACCGGGGCCTCCTGTATGGTGACTTCATCAACTGGGATCTCCTCAATTACCGCATCCTCTTCGATACCCGATACCGTATCCACCAGGGAAATCAGGTTCCCGGCGGGTTTTGTCTCCATGATCTCAATCACTGCTTCAGTCTTGTTCATTTCACCAGCCCAGGCCGCCACTGCGAAAAATACGGTCGCCATAATCACTGATAGTTGAAAGCGGGCAAACTCCCTCATTCCCAATCGTTGACTCCCGCTACATCAGGTCCTGGATCTGAGTCCAGTATTTCTGGGCCGAATCGCGTATCTGCGCGAAGGTCTCCTCCGTCTCGAACTGCTTCGGGAAGAAGTCGAAATACTCCCTCCATGCCAGGTCGGCTTTTCCGAGCAAGGTCTCCTTCCTTGTCAGGAGGTAGAGCTTGTGATAGGAGAGGGCCAGGTAATAGTACGTATCATGGATAGCCTCATCGTAGTATTGTGTCGGGAAAAATCTTGTGTTCTGTTTTGCCTTTTCAAGATTCTCGGCAGCTTTTACGAATTTCTGCCCGGCACTGAGCCTGTCCGTCCTTATGAGTCCATTTCCAAGCTCGTAATAAGCGTGGCCGAGATTCGTGTAAGCCACGGAGAACTGTTTGTATATGAGCTGCTGGTTCTCGGGCATGGACAGGACGTTTTCGAACTCCCGAATAGCAGAGGCGTAGTCGTCCTTTTCGTCCATGTAGAGTTGAGCCAGTCTGAACCGGGCACTTGAGTAATCAGGATGGCTCTTACCGGGGCTGCCGTAAGCTTTGATCGCGCCGTTGATGTCTCCCTTCATTTCAGCCCTTTTTCCCTGCTTGATGTAGTCCCTGACAAATACGATCTTGTCAGAACCGGTCAGATTGATCTCCTTCTGGTTAAACCCGAGAACTTCCTCGAAATCCCTGTAGTTTCCTCCTGTTGTGAGCTTGAGGGTATGGAATCCGAATTTCACCTGTTTGCCTCCCAGCATCGGCGTGGTGCCGATCTTAACGCCATTCAAAAAGATATCCGCTGGAGAGGGCGTGGATTCCACCCTGAGAAGTGCATTGTTCACGTTCAGGGTGTACTCTTTTTTCTCTTTGTCCTGATTCGCTACCAGCCTGCCGCTCAACTGCTGATATCCGTGTCGGTACAGGACGATATCGTAGGCCCTCCCGATCTTGAGGGGTATCTGGAGCGTTCCCTTCCGACCCGTGGTGCCGGCCCACTGATCGTCAATATAAGCATTGACGCCCGGTAGAGGATCTACGTCCGGTGGGACACCGCCCTTTACCAGAAGGCTGATGGAAACGCCAGCCGCTTGCTTTTCCCTGCTCGTGATGACCCTGCGTACGACTCTCTGTCCCGCCACTACCTTGGCGCCTTTCGTGAGTTCAACGATCTCGCCCGTGGAGGAGGTCTTCTTTACCTTCCTGATCTTGAGAGTGCCTATGTCACGATAGCCCTTAAGTTTGCCGTATTTAGCCACGACCGGCGCCATCAGGGCAAACTCCATCCCTTTTTTCAGCTGATACTGGGATTTTCCGATGTTTATTCTGTTCCCGTCCCGGGTTGAGACCAGGGTTCCACGGAAGGGGAATCGGGCAATAATATTCTTCACGATCTTTTTTGCGACGCCCTTAATGTCCCTTTCCCCTTTGGCAGAGTTTATCTGGGACAGAACAAGGCTCCCATCGGATGTGTAGACGTTTGTTTCTATGGTTAATCTTCGATCTCTTTTGGAAACGCTTCCCAGTATGACAACATCCACAGCCTTGATGAGCGTTGTATTTTCCCATCCGGATGCGGTTATCTTGCCTATATCGGTTTCAGCCTGCCTGATGTTCTCCTTCAATGTGTCACCTGGAACCTCGTTGAAGATCATGTGGGAAAACAGGATGTTGCCAACCGCCTCTTCGATGCGGTTCAGTATGCCCGTAACGTCCTCATCGAGGACGTTGCTGGAATAGCCGTAGATACCGATTCTGATTGGTTTAATGGCTGTTGAGTAGAAGTAGCGCTTAATAGACCGTCTGCCGTCAAGAACCACCTTTGCCTTCCACACAGAGGGTGTGTAGCCTGGAGCAGATATGCTCACTGTAACAGTTCTGCCGGGAGCAC
>JBGMRC010000241.1:0-2312 GCA_048061075.1 bacterium
CCACAACTCTGGCTCGGGCCGTGCCCATCTACCAGACGACGTCATATGTCTTCAAGGATTCCGAGCACGCCGCTAATCTCTTCGCACTCAAGGAATTCGGGAATATCTACACGAGGATAATGAACCCAACAACAGATGTCTTCGAGAACCGACTCGCGCAGATGGATGGCGGCGTAGGAGCGCTTGGTCTGGCCTCCGGCCAGGCTGCCACCACGTTATCGATCCTGAATATCGCCCGAAGCGGAGACGAGATCATCTCGGCCACAAGCCTGTACGGTGGGACTTACAACCTCTTTCATTACACCTTCCCCAAGCTGGGGATCACGGTACACTTCGTTGACCCTGGAGACCCGGAAAACTTCCGCAAGGCTGTTAATGATAAAACACGAGCGATATATATTGAAAGTATCGGCAATCCCAAGCTGGATGTGATTGATTTTGAGGGCATCGCCAAGGTAGCTCATGAGGAGGGGATTCCCCTTATAGTCGACAACACCGTGACGCCGGTGCTTTTTCGCCCCTTCGATTTTGGAGCGGATATCATAGTATATTCCGCTACCAAGTTTATCGGGGGACACGGAACCTCCATCGGTGGAGCAATCGTGGATTCAGGCCGGTTCGACTGGACCACAGGACGTTTTCCTGACTTAACGGAACCTGATCCAAGCTATCACGGCCTTGTATATACTGAGGCTCTTGGAGACCTGGCCTACATTATCAAGGCACGGGTCCAGCTCCTACGCGATCTCGGTCCAGCCCTGAGTCCATTCAACTCCTTCCTCTTCCTGCAGGGCCTGGAGACCCTTCCTCTGAGAATCCGAAAACACAGCGAGAATGCCCTTGAAATAGCGCATAGGCTCAAGAAACACCCGGAAGTTACGTGGGTGATCTACCCCGGGCTGGAGGACCACCCGACATACGAAAACGCTGTTAAATACCTGCCTCATGGTTTCGGTTCCATTATTGGTTTTGGGGTGAAGGGCGGATACGAAGCCGGCATACGTTTCATTGACAGTCTCAAGCTCTTTTCCCATCTGGCCAATATCGGGGACGCCAAGTCCCTGGTTATCCACCCGGCCTCCACAACTCACCAGCAGTTAACTCCGGAGGAGAGGTTAAGCACCGGTGTAACAGATGATTTCATCCGCTTTTCAATCGGAATTGAGGATGTGGAGGACATCTGGGAGGACATTGAAGGGGCTCTGAAGGCTGCAGGATAGGAGGTCAGTCATGACTCGCAACCAAACCCCAGGGAAAGGTCAGCCGGATAGCGTTGATCATGATGATAACGCTCGGATCCGGCCTGCCGATTCAGCGGGCCGGGTTGAGTCCCGGTCTGTAACTTTCAGCGATAAGAGCCACGTGTTCAGGCTGGAATCAGGCGGTGCCCTGGCACCTGTTACGGTTGTCTACGAAACATACGGAACCCTGTCCCCCGAACGGGATAATGCAGTGCTTGTATGTCATGCCCTCTCCGGTGATGCCCATGCTGCGGGTTACCATGGGACGGATGCCGATGAGAAGCCGGGTTGGTGGGATATACTCATCGGACCCGGCAAACCCTTGGACACAAACCGCCACTTCGTGATCTGTACAAATTTCCTGGGCAGCTGTTACGGTACTACAGGACCGACAAATATCAATCCCGAAACGGGTAAACCCTACGGTCTCACCTTCCCCTTCTTCACAATACGTGACATGGTAGAGCTCCAAAGGTGGCTTCTGGATTACCTGGAGATAGATACCCTGCTTGCTGTTACCGGAGGTTCCATGGGAGGGATGCAGGCTCTCCAGTGGGCTATTTCCTACCCTGACCGGGTCCGGGGGACAATTCCCATCGCAACAACTGCCCAGATGTCGGCACAAGGCATCGCCTTTAACGAGGTAGGCCGCCAGGCTATCTTAAGCGATCCCAAGTGGCTGAATGGAAACTATCCGGATACCGACCCGCCCGGTCAGGGGCTGGCACTAGCTCGCATGATCGGGCATATCACATATTTATCCGAGAAATCGATGCACAGGAAATTCGCTCGCCGGTTCGCCAACGGTGACGGACGTTCTTTCAATTTCTCCAGGGACTTCCAGGTGGAAAGCTACCTTCACCACCAGGGAAACAAGTTCGTCAAGCGCTTTGATGCCAACACCTACCTTTATATATCCAAGGCCATGGACTATTTCGACCTCGTGGATGATTACGGATCCCTGGATGAAGCATTTTCGGGCTGTCTATCATCCTTCCTTGTGCTGTCTTTTACCAGTGACTGGCTGTTCCCGGCGGAACAGTCGCAGGAGATGGTGAGAGCGCTCAAGAG
>JBGMRC010000242.1:0-2293 GCA_048061075.1 bacterium
GTTCCCTCAGGATGATATTTTCCCTGCGCAGGCTCTCCCGCTCCTGCGCCTTCTTCAGAGTCAGAAGTATTTCATCGGTTTTGAACGGTTTGCTGATGTAATCGTAGGCACCCTGCTTCATGGCTTTCACCGCAAGATCCACCGTGCCGAAGGCGGACATCATTATCACAGTCGTATCCGGATACTGTGATCTGATAGTGGAAAGGACCTGAAGCCCGTCCATACCGGGCATCCTCACGTCACACAGTACGAGGTCAAACGGCCTTTCTCCCAGGATCTGGAGTGCCTCTTCACCGCTGGAAGCGCCGCTTGCGTCGAACTGTTCCTTCTGAAGAAGGACCGTTATCATGTTCCTGACACTGTGTTCATCATCCACAACCAGGATCTTTTTAAGTTCCATGGTCTTCCCTCTCTGTTAAATTGCCGTGAGTTTCTACCGGAAGGTCAATTATCAATTCCGCTCCCTTCCCCTTCTCGCTCTTTGCCCAGACCCTGCCGTGGTGGGCCTGGATTATACCGAAGGTGATGGACAGGCCTAGGCCGGTCCCCTCGCCTGGCTCCTTGGTGGAGAAGAAGGGGTCGAAGATCCGGTCGAGCTGATCCGCAGGTATTCCTGGACCGGAATCCCTGACGCTTATACTAGCCACAACGTCCCCCTCTCCCATCTGACGCTGCCTCGGAATATCCTGTCTCAGGGCCAGGAAGTCGCTCTCCGTCCTGTCCGCTGCCCGCCTCCTCGGCACCACACCCTCCCCTTTTTGCAATTTTCTCAGTGAGGTCGTCACTGTCAGCTCCCCGGCGCCGTCCATCGCCTGGGCCCCGTTTATAAATACGTTGATCAGGGCCTGGGACAGGAGACCCCGGTCCCCCCGTACTGCCGGCAGATCATCCGCAAGGTCAAGCTTTATGCGAACATAACTGAATATCTCCTGGGGGCGTACCAGATCCACTGTGGATTGAATAATAGAATTGACTTGCAGCTCTTCAACCTCCACATCACTGGGCCTGGAAAAATCCAGGAGCCCCCTGATGATGCGCTGGATCCTTTCTGTTTCCTTTTCTATATACTGGAGGTATTCCGTTTCCTCTTCGTCCCGGGCCTCCTTCAGCAAAATGGACGCATAACCGAGGATAGCGCTCAGGGGATTTCCTATCTCGTGGGCAATACCTGCCGAGAGGCGCCCGACAGATGCCAGTTTTTCGCTCCTCATCGCCTCCTGCTGGGCGGCCCGCAGATCCATGTTCGCCTTCACAAGCGCCTCAAGATGTTCCTCCTGCTTCTGTACGGCTGTTTCTATTTTCTCCGCCATGGAGTTGAAAGACTCTGAAAGGGCAACGATCTCCCTCGGCCCTTTCACTTTAACACGTGAGCTGTAATCACCTGCCGCCAGGGCGGCAGCGCCCTCGGAGATCCTCACCAGGGGCCTGATGGCCACCCGACCGATCATCCAGCTGCCGAAGAGGATGATAACGAAAGCGTCGGCCAGGGCAAAGAACAGGATGATCTTCCTGTGTACCCTGAAGGTCACGCCGACGTTCTCCATCGGGTAGCTGATGGCAAATGCTCCCACCAGTTCACTTCCTGAAAATAGTGGTGAGGAAAAGGACCATGATCCAGTCGGCATAAACGGTCTCTGTCCGGAGAACTCTTCAGTCGTTACCATGCGGCGAAGCTCAAGGGCCCTTTTCAGGCGGGGATCGGTTGATACTGTGCCAAGGTTTTCCGATCTGGTGTGCGCGATGATCCTGCCTGCGGCGTCCGCAATGATGAAATCCGAAAGCCCCATGCCCTCTACCATGCGGCTGACCATGGCGTTGAGATAATCCGGGTCCCGGATGCCTTTATCCCAGGCCAGGGCCACAGTTTCCTTGACCGACCGGGTGATCTGCATCAGAGATTCCACCTTCTGGAGAACGATGGCCCTCTCAGCCGCCTTCAGGGCCGTAGTTCCCATAAATGCGATTCCCCCGAACATGAGAAGCCCCAGGCTGACTATGATCTCCCACCTTAGCCCGTGCTGTCTCCGGGCGAAGAGAGATCTCAATACATCCTTCCCAGATACCACAATATCAACTCCCTGCCGAAAAAAACATGGGCCATGGCCCCCAGTGAAAGAAAGGGCCCGAAGGGCACCGCAAAGGTAGTGCCTTCCTTGTGGATCTTCATGGCTATCAATCCGATCACCGACCCGGTCAGAGCAGCGAACAGCACCGTTACAGGAAGGGCCTGCCACCCGAGAAAAGCGCCGATCATCCCCAGCAGTTTAACGTCCCCCATCCCCATTCCTTCGCG
>JBGMRC010000243.1:0-2291 GCA_048061075.1 bacterium
CACGCCCTGGGGAGGTGGACGAGGACGGTATACACAGATTGCGTATCGGGATTCAGAACATCGATGTTGCCGGCGGCATGAGGTTTCACGAGGGCTCAAGCTTTCTCATGAGTCGTGTTATTGCCTGTGTTGGAACCCAGGGACCGGCTCTCGTGTTCGAACAAATGGGGCTTAAGCAGAT
The DNA here is from genome assembly GCA_048061075.1 of bacterium. Lineage (GTDB taxonomy): Bacteria > BMS3Abin14 > BMS3Abin14 > BMS3Abin14 > BMS3Abin14 > SZUA-178. The sequence continues at coordinate 182 of JBGMRC010000243.1, forward strand.
CACCTCCGATATGGTCGAGAGCAAGCCTCAACAATCAGAATGAGGAGTCACTTCATGGAGAAAAAGGTTGCCATATACCGGGGGAGTTTTAATCCGCCGGGGCGTCGCCACCGGCTTGTGGCTGAGACGTTATGCAAGGAGTTTGACGAAGTGATTGTTGTGCCATGGCACCGCCTGCCCGGAGAGACCATCAAATATGACATCCCCCCGGTTTACCGTGCCACCATGATTGACCTGGCCTTTCAAGGCCTTCCAAAGGTGCGGATCGAGTTTTTCGATCTGGAGGCCGGTGAGTACACCCCGGCAAGAAATATCTTGGAGAAGATTACTTTCCACGGAGATATCTGGTTCATCCTCAGGCCGGATATGATAAGAGGCGGTGCCATAGGCGAGTCGAGGGTACACCGATCGCGAGACGAGCGTTTCTGGAAGGACCAACAGTTCCTGATCGTCCGCAAGGCCCAGGAAGAAATCGATCCCTCTGACCTACCGCCGCGCCATCGATTCCTCGACATAGAAGAAGGGGTGGACAGCGGGGAGATTCGAGACCGGATCTTCCATAAGCAGCCAATCAGCGACTGGGTAGATCCCGAAGTCGAGGCCTACATCCGCCGACGTTCTTTGTACACAGGTATGCCGCAGACGCGGACGACCCGTTTCCAGATTGACGAAGTTCGTCCCTTGATCGTTACCGATGAGTGGAATAAAAAGTCGCAGGAGATGCGAAAAAAGCTCCCCGGGGAGAACACCGAGGACCCAAACATCATTCTGGTTGTGGGGGGTGACGGGACCATGCTCCGGGCGATCCGGAAGCTCTGGCGGAAACGTTTGCCCTTTTACGGCATCAATACAGGCCACCTGGGCTTCTTACTAAATTCCGGACTGCTCCCCGATCTTGTCGGCCAATCGCTGATCGTGGAGCAACTGTCCATGCTCCGTGTCGAGACGCTGGGCTTGGACGGCGAGCGGAAGATTTCTCTGGCCTTCAATGAAGCCTGGGTAGAGCGCGTCACTGGCCAGACAGCATGGATCGAGGTCACGGTCGATGGAAGGGTCCGCTTGAACAAGATGGTGGCTGATGGTGTCTTGGTGTCAACGGCAGCCGGGTCTGCATCGTATGCCCGTGCCATGGGTGCAGCGCCCCTGCCGCTGAGTACTCCGGCCCTTCTCTTGGTGGGATCCAATGTATTATACCCTGTTTTCTGGCAACCGGCAGTTTTGCCCCTGAAATCCATGGTGGAGTTCCGGACCGTGGATCCTGTGAAGCGTCCCCTGAATGGTTTTGTGGATGGCGTGCCGCAGGGTAAGGTCTCGTGGATGGGTGTCAAAACCAGTAATATCGCCGCAGTGGAACTGGCCTTTGATCCCAGCCACGATCCTGCTGAAAAGTTGGCCCGGATTCAGTTCCCCACGGCAGGTGATGCGGAATGAGTGGCAGCGATTTTAATACCCAATACTGCAATATTCCAGCATTCCAAGAACCTGTCCCATTATTCATGTCCTATCCGGATTTGCTATTCGTTGATTGTGCGATATGTATACCAACCAGCCTGGCTATTAGTATGGCAATATAGAATTGTCCAGTGACGGCCTCAAGAAGTGAAAAAGAGTTTGCCGGTGCAGTTAATAGTGTAATATCTCCGTAACCTGATGTGGTGATAGTAACAAAACTGTAGTAAATAAAAAGTAGTAGGCCAACTCCAATTTGACCACCCCCCCCTATGGAAAAAGATCCTGGATGGATAGACTCAAGAACAGAAAAAACAAATGCCCACTTTATTGCCATGAGCAAGTAAACAACAATCGATGCTTAGATAACATCGCTGGTGACACTTGCTCTCTCTATATGAAGGATAAGATGATGGCTACGATAAAACCAGTAAACAATATCCCAAAACAATCACCAACTAAGTCAATGACCACCGGCATAGCCGGGGGCTTGAGGAAACCCCCTAAAAGGGGGTATTAAGTTTAATTTTCTTTCTAATCATTCTATTCTCTCTAAATGTCTGAGCCTGAAGAAGGATTCTGCTTTTTGGTCTCCTTGCCGGTTCAAAGTAGTTCAGGCAAGTGAAAACAAAAACATGCTCCTCTCTTTCGAGAGGATTCC
>JBGMRC010000244.1:0-2274 GCA_048061075.1 bacterium
GCTGCTGTTTGTATCACAGTTGATATTATCGGACAAGTCCCTCACTGCCGCAGCAGATCCAGGAACCTGCCGAAAATAAGGGATCCTGCCAGCGTTGTCCGGGGCAGGTAATTCACTGTATCCGATCGAATAGATTCCGGATCGACGACCATCACGCACTCGCTGACCTCGTCCTCGCTGATCCAGTCCTCAACCATCTCGGAGACAGCCTCCAGATGAAACTGAAAACCATAAGCTGATTTTCCCCATCTGAAGGCCTGATTCTCACAGACATCGGAGGACGCCAGTAAAACAGCGCCTTCCGGCAGGTCGAACGTCTCACCGTGCCAGTGAAGTACCGGAAGCACTTTGTCCAAACCTGTAAAAAGCGGGTCGTTTAATCCATCATCGGTCAAAGTTACCTCTCCCCATCCCACCTCCGGCTCTGATACTGGTTTGACTTCTCCTCCCAATACAGAGGCAAGGATCTGCGCTCCGAGGCAGACTCCGAGCATCGGAAGGCCGCGATCCAGAACCTCGGCTATGAAAGCCCGTTCTTTCTCCAGGAAGGGAAGAGGGTCGTTTGCCGACATGGGACCACCCATTACTATCACCGCGGAAAAACCCGCCGGCGACAGCGGCAGCAGGCCGTCATCATAGGTCTTTACAATGACGTGTGGTATACCCCTGCCCTCCAGCATATCACCTATCAAACCTGGACCTTCAAAGGGAACATGTTGAAAGATAACTACCACTGCTACCCCCGGCTTTTAAGAGCTCCGGCCAGATTAGCGCCAAGTTCCCTGCATCTGGCGAGGTCTTCCTCATCCGGAGTCATGTGAACTCTGACGTTCTCGAAGGGAACTTTGAGTTTCAACCCTTTGAACCGTTCCTCTATCAGCCTGGGCGCCTCCCCGCTCCAGCCGTAGGAGCCGAAGGCCGCGGCGAGTTTCCCCCTGAGCTTTATTGTCGCCAGTGACGAAAGGAGGTCCCATACAGGCTTTACAGCATCTCCGTTGATAGTCAGGGAACCCACAACAATCCCGTCTGCCGCTTCGATCCTATCAATAAAGACAGACGAATCGGCGCCTTCGAGGTCTAAGATATTTGCCTCGCAGCCACCATCGCGGATGCCGTCGGCTATACTTTCAGCCATCCGGGCGGTGTTTCCGTAGGCGCTGGCAACAAATATGAGTATACATGGAACCTTGTTCTTCCCTGGGAAGGAACTCCACGACCTGTATTTCTCCATCCATTTCCCCACATCTGTTCTCAGGATAGGTCCGTGGCTCGGCGTTATGGTAGTGATGGGCAGGCCTTCGATCTTGTCGAGGGCCTTGAGCGCGTGCTCCTTGTACGGCCGTATGATGTGGTCGTAGTAGAACCTGAAGTAGTAAGAAAAATCGTCCACCAGGTCATCGAACATCCTGTCATCGGCAAAGTGGCACCCCAGGAAATCACAGGGGAAAAGGATCCTGTCCTCAGCAAGATATGTAAACATGGTATCCGGCCAGTGCAGGAACGGAGCCTCTATGAACCTGAGCGTTTTTCCTCCGAGATCAAGCTCATCCCCGTCCCCCACCGCCTGAACGTCGATCTCGCGGTTGAGGATACCTTTGACCAGGGGAACCGCGTTCCTGGATGAAATCAATTTTGCCTTTGGCGCGGCATCCAGGAGCGTTCCAAGAGCACCAGTATGGTCCTGCTCGGTATGGTTTAATATGATATAATCCAGCTCGGCAGGGTCGATCAGGCCCTTCAATTTATCCATGAAGGTCTCTGTAAATTTTGATTTCACGGTGTCTACCAGGGCGGTGCTTTTCTTGCCCTGTATAAGGTAGGAATTATATGTAGTACCGTGTTCCGTAGGCATGATCACATCGAATATACGCAGATGGGGGTCCATTACTCCTACCCAGTGGACCCCGTTTGATATCTTCAACTTCAACATTGATCAGGCCTCCTCGAAGAAACTCTTGTCCGCACCGCAGTCGGGGCATACCCAGTCATCCGGAAGGTCATCAAAGGATGTCCCGGGGTCGATTCCCTCATCAGGATCACCTGCATCGGGATCATAGATATAAGCACAGACAGAACAGCGATACTTTTTCATCTCTTACCTCCTTTTAACTTGTTAGTGTCGCAAAAAGTCCGTGAGCGGCTTTTTGCTCCTCGGGAAGGGAAAAGCGTCGTTTTCCCTTCCCTCACGAATCCATAACTATATATTAAGGTTATGGATCCGGGCGCCCACGCACGGGCGCGATTGTAATACTGTGCAAGTCATTGATCTGGGCG
>JBGMRC010000245.1:0-2269 GCA_048061075.1 bacterium
CTTAAAACGATATCGAATAAACCGTCCCTATCAGTACATCAGTGGTGGGGACCAGTCCGCCGGCATTTTCATCGAATGCCCATGAGTGCTGGAGGGAAAATTTGAGCAACAGATGGGGTAGAAAACTGTACAGCGCGCCTATCCTGGTGAAGAGGTTTTCATTGCTGTCAAACAGCTTCTGATCTTTGCTATCTGCTCTTGACCAGATATCGGCTTCAAGACCCCTCTTGTCATCCTCCAGCAGTTTCAGGGACAATCCGAACCTTCTCATCGAGTTATCGTCAAACTTATCATAGCTGGTTTCAATGGAAAAATGTTCTCCGATAACGTATCTCAGCCAGATCGAGTCCATGCGTCTGTCCGGAGCAGCGCTGCCCTGGGGAAATAGTTTCCTTTGTGTCGTCCCGGTCATGCCCCACCTTTCCAGCAGGTATAATTCATCAAAGTAGGCCGGAACATATCCATTGTCACTCTGAAGAGTACCTGCTTCGATCGTCAGGCGATGAAGATAGAACTGGGAGAAGTCCAGTTCGAACATGAGGCTCCCACCCCTTCCACTAGAATCCCTGCCGAGGGACCCTGAATTCAGTTTGATCCACACGTCCAGTACCCTTCTGTTCAGGATACGGACCTGACCCTGGATATTGTGTCCAGCGACCCTTTCTTCCGAGGCTGCTTTCGGCCTGCCATCCTCGAAAACATTTGAAAGATCAACGGGCGCATCCTGGTCCGCTGCGTTTTCCAGAATCACAGCCATATCCGGGTTGGGCCTGTACTTGAGGGCTACCGCTGTAAGTTGAGGATCGACAACCCGGTCCACCAGCAGTTCAAAGTCAGCTTTGCCCCCCCAGGTTCCATTAATAATAAAACCGGGGAGAATGTAATTAAATTCGGCATCACCCAGGACTCCTCGCACCAACTGTCTGCTGCCGATCGAAAGTCCATTTACCGTAGCCAGGCCGGCTTTAAACGATCCAGATCCGGATTTGTACGTTAATTCATCCAGGGGCCGGATAAAGTCACCCTTGCGTTTCCATTCCTCCTTCAAAAACCCCTCTCCCTCAATGTTCCACCTGAGGTTAAGATCAAGGGAGAAGGTCAATTGTTCAGATCGGTACGACGGCGTTATTATCAACACACCCAGCGTCTGGGTATCCTCTGCCGATCTGTCTTCGAGAAACGTGATACCGGCACCCCCGGTAAGGGTCCAAATACCGTCAGCACCGTAGGCTGAAATGGGCATTAGTAATATTAACAAGGCTGTTAAAAGGTATTTTCTCACTCTGTCCTCAGTGGTAAGGTGGGGTCAGGTCCTGCCTTCTTACCTTTTCCTAACCTCATACTATAGGCGTGATGGATAGTCCGATTTGAGGTCGAGATATTCCACAATCTCCCTAATCATGAGGAATTTGCCAAAAGGTAAGAAGGCAGGACCTGACCCCGACCGACATCTTCCAATTGGTTGGTGATCAACATACAATAAATGGGTTCCGTTTCAACTAAACCTTTTGATTTGGGCGATTATTCCTCCAGGGACCTGAAACCGGCAAGGATATAGACCACTCCGGATATAACCGTCAGCAGGCCGGTTATTAATGTCAGAGGGTTAAAGTAGGGAATAAGTGATGGAATCTTCCTGGCGGCACCGGCACCGGTCAGCAGCGCCCAGACTATTGTCAGGAACTGAAAAAATGTTGTCGCCTTGCTCACCATCCGCGGCTTTATGTCCAGGTGCCCTGTGAGATGATAGACGGTTACAGAACCGGAAATTATAATTACATCCCTGCTGATAACCGCTATTGAAAGCCACAGAGGGACGATCTTGAGAATCGCAAGACTTACGTATGCAGTAGTAATAAGCAGCTTGTCCGCCATGGGATCCAGAAAAGTACCCAGCCTGGTCTGCATATTCCAGACCTTGGCTATAAATCCATCCAGCCCGTCAGTGACAACCGCCCCGAGGAATACCCAAAACGCAAAACCGTAACTTCCCTGCAGCACCTTGTAAAGGAACAGAGGGATCAGGAGTATCCTGATAACTGTCAACGCGTTTGGTAAATTCATTTTACCTTCAAGAAGTTATTAGTTGCTGGTTTACAGTGACTCACCCTCCCCCTTCCCTCCCGGGCCGGCACACGGCCGGAGTTCCAAGTCCCAGGACCCAAGACCCATGTTACAGCAACCCACCCCCACCTAACCTCCCCCCTCAAGGGGGAGGGATTTATGTCAAATCACTGTGGTTCAGGCTCTTGTCTCTTTTCGTAACCCC
>JBGMRC010000246.1:0-2267 GCA_048061075.1 bacterium
CTCTAACCGGCGACCTATGGCTCGTTTACGATGTGGTGATCGAAGAAGTCAGCCTGGTCAGAAGTTTCAGGAGCAGCTATTCTGAGATAGTTAAAAAGGAAGGCTTCGAGGGGCTCCTGGCGAAGATGGAGGACAAAGTTGAGGAATTGAAGTCCTCCGAGGGAAAAATGAGAAAGTGAACTTATGACAGATATTCCGTGCTCCATTGACAACTGTGTATCTTTTCTCTGTGAAAAAGCCAAAAAGGAAAGTGCTTCATTTACTTTCCTCGAAGCCCATGAACTGCTAAAGCTCTCCTCATATTTGAACTGCATGCATCTGAAGGCCGGCGAAATTATCTGGGAGGAGGGCGACCCCTGCGGCCCTATGGCTTTTATCGTTTCAGGACGTCTCAAGATCAAGAAAGAGACGGAATTCAAGGGCAAGCAGGCCGTTGTCGGCATTTATGGAAGAGGGGCTATTGCCGGGGAGCTTTGCCTCCTGGATGGAAGCCCAAGGCCTGTATCCGCAGAAACAATGGACCCGGTGGATCTCCTTACCCTGGACCACATGAACTTCGAGATGCTGTTAGGCCAGGAACCTGACCTGGGTGCCAGGCTCCTTAAGGGAATGCTCCTTACCGTTTCAACGAGACTGAAACAGTCCTTTTCCCGTCTGACAACCTTCTTCTGATGGATAAATGCATCTAAGGTCGGGGTTTTGGTGAATCACGAAGCGAAGCTAAAAGGGGGTTGCGAAGGCGAGTGATTACACCCAAAAACCCGGCCATATGAATACACTTTACCAATATTCCACCAGCCTGCCGGGAGGTAAGGTTTAAGATCTATGTGTACACTTGCCTTCGCATTCCGATCCTTCAGGAATTATCCACTGATCTTTCTCGGCAACCGGGATGAATTCTACAACCGCCCGACTGCGCCGGCTGCTTTCCGGGAGGATGCCCATGATCTTCTCGCGGGCAGGGATATGAAGTACGGCGGAACCTGGCTTGGCCTGGCTAAGGACGGCAGGTTTGCCACGGTAACCAACTATCGAGACCTGACCAGTAAGAGGGAACACTCGCTATCCAGAGGCATTATGACAAAAGAATATCTGTTGGGAAAGGACGATCCGTTGGACTACCTGAATGAGTTGGTCAGTCAAAAGGACAGTTATAACTGGTTCAATCTCCTGGTTGGTGACATAAACAGACTGTATTACTACTCCAACAGACCCGGCAAAATACAGCACCTTGAACCTGGAATCTACGGCCTGTCCAACCACCTTCTCAACACACCATGGCCAAAAGTTAACAGGATAAAAGAGCTCTTACGCGACCATCTGGCCGAATCCAGTAGACCCTCCCTCGAAAATCTGTTCGAGATACTCGTCAACAGGGAAAGAGCTGAGGACGATCAGCTTCCAGATACCGGTATAGGACTTGACTGGGAGCGGGTCTTGTCCAGCATCTTTATAACAAGTCCCGCCTATGGAACCCGCAACAGCACAGTTCTGATAATAGACGATAAAAATAAAGTAACGTTTGCGGAGAGATTCTTCAGATCAGAGGGTGATGAGGGTACGGAGGTGAAGTTCGAGTTTACCTTGAGGGACCCGGAAGAAGACCATCGATGAAAGCCCGTATCAGCTCCCTTTCCCTTTCTTCGATAGTAATGAATACAAAGCCCACGCCAGGAGGCCCTTCTTTATCAATGGAACCTGTCCAGCGGACTGCCGCCTGTGTCTTTATGGGTTCATCTGCGCCGGGAAGCGTAAACTCCAGTTCGTGCTTCTCCCCAAGCTCGGGAACTATGTCCATAGCTATGAATGCACCAGTTTGGGAAATGTTGTAGATCAATGCTGACACATCAACATCCTTGATCCTGACATCGCACTGAAGCCTTGTCGGCGCTCTTCTAAAATTCCTCTTTCTGATCGCCAGATGCTCTTCAACGGTGGCAATAAGGACATCTTTGTTAATGGGTTTGTATATGAAGCCGTCACATCCGGCCTCAATACACCTTTCCTTGCTCCCGAGCTTGCTGTCCATGGTAACTATGATAACCGGTATGTCCTTCGTCTCGGGATCGCTCTTGAGTATGCGGCAGACATCGTCACCGTTGATATCCGGCATGAACATGTCCAGGAGAATTATATCAGGTTTTGTTGAGCGTGCGATTTCAAGGGCTTCTGTTCCCGATTTCGCTGTGCTAATGGAAAATGACTTTCTTTTCAGGATCGTTCTTTCCAGATGAAGGAAGAGTTCAACATCATCAACGAGCAGGAGC
>JBGMRC010000247.1:0-2264 GCA_048061075.1 bacterium
CTCATTCCATCCCTTGCCAGCGGGTGGCTTGCGCTTAAATATCTGGATGAAACGATCAAGGCACAGGTTCTGCGTGATGTGTCGGTCCACACCGAAAGGATCGGCTCCCTCATATCGGAATGGCTAAACAAACGGTCAGTGGATGTTCGGGCTTTTACCTCTTCCTACCTTCTCAGGGAAGAGGTGGGGACCTTGATGGAAAAGAGGCCGGCCAGGGAGGTTAAAAGGGCCCGGAATGCCGTCAATAAGTATCTATCCTACCTCCTTGAGGACAATCCCTTATTCACGGGATTCACAGTCGCCACAATTGCGGATGGTATTCTGGCACACCAGCCTGGAAATGGCGTCCTGGATATAAAAAGCCTTCAGGCTAATGATCTGAAGGGTACTGAACCTGTAATGGTTGAAGTTGAAGGGGATGACGGCGGCAAGATACTTGTTATCCAGGCCCTGGGTAACGGGGAATCGGCAGCCGCAGCATTCTTTATCGGCATCCTGGATACTGAAAACCTGCTGAATTACATTGGAGTCGAATCACCTCCATATTCAACGGCATACCTCGTTGACAACAAGGGCGAACTCAAGGGCATGCCCGTCCCTGCCGTTTCCGACCCCATCGCGCCTGAGGGCGTAAAAACACTATTCAACAATATAGGACTGCCCAGGGAATATGGGGGCATCACGGGAGACGTTGTCATCGGAACGGGAAACAGGATCTCCTACCTGCCCTGGTTCATAATTATGGAGACTTCCAAGGATCGCGCATTCGTACCCTTAAGCAAGTTCCGCCGCCAGGTTATTTTCCTCGCGCTCCTGATATCCGCGGTACTTCTGGTACCCGCCCTCCTGCTCGCCCGGACTATCGTTCTTCCTCTAGAAAAGCTGTCGAAGACATCAAGAAAGATCAGGGGTGGCGAGCCTGGCCTCGAGGTCTCTTTCCAGGCCAGCGGTGAACTGGGTGAGCTGATAGACTCTTTCAACAGCATGTCGCTCAGCCTGAAAAACAGCATGGAGGAACTTTCGGCCGCCAACAGCCAGTTAACGGTCCTTACTATTACTGATCCTCTCACCGGCCGACATAACAGGCGTTACATCGTTGACAGGATCGACAGTGAGCTCAAACTCGTCAGGAGGACAAACCGGCCCCTGTCCGTCATCATGCTGGACCTGGATATGTTCAAAAATTACAACGACAAATACGGCCACATTGCGGGCGATGAAGCACTCAGGAAACTGGGAGATCTTTTCAGTGAAAACACCAGGGATTCAGACGTTGTCGCAAGATACGGCGGGGAGGAGTTCCTCATTATGATGCCGCACACTGACAAGGATGGTGCGGAGAAAGCTGCCGAAAAGCTCAGGGCGGCAGTTGAGGAAGCCGTCTTCACACCCGGAGGGCAGGAAACGAAGATAACGATAAGTCTGGGGGTGGCGGCGGCGCCTTCCGATGGGATGGCTTTCGATGACCTGGTAGAGGCGGCCGACCTGGCAATGTACGCCGCCAAAGAGGCCGGTAGAAATAAGGTCTACTCATTCAGCGAACAACTGACTCGTGGAGCCAGCCCTCAATCCCCTCAGAAGTCTTCACGGAAAACCAGGGACCCTTCCTCTCAAGCCCCTCAACAATCACCCCGTAAGAAAGGAGGCCCTTCCTCGCAGAAGACTTCGAAGGGCCGGACCTCAAAACGGCAGAGCGGACCGAAATAGTCAGGGAACGGGGACCCATCCCCCTGAAATTCTCGTATGTAGCGGATACCAGGTCAAAAAGGTAAGCGGCACCGCCCGGGTTGTTGCCGTTTAACTCGTCCATACCATCCTTCATGAACTTCCTGGCTAGAGAGAGATCCCCCTTAGCTTCATTGTTGTAGGCATCATCAGCCATCCTGTCGATAATAACCCTTGCTTCGGCGAACATTGCAGCGGCTTCCGTTGGCGAGGCCATACCCTGTATCCTGGACCTTATCCTCACAACCTCCTTGATGGCATCGTCTCTGGCGGCTTGTGTTGACTCGAGCCTTCTGGCCTGCAGTCTGTTCATTGTCTTCAATCCCTCTACCTCAGCGATCATCATGGCCATTTTGGCCCTGTACTGTTTCGGGTCGCTTTCCCAGGTTGAAGCGGGATATTTTTTTATGTTTGACTGAATTCTTTTTATCAGCGGCTGCACTTTCTTTTCTACTCTCCATGCACCGTCGTACTCACTTTTGGATACATAGTGCTTCATCTCACCTACGAGGGCAACTGCCTGACCGTATTCAGACGGA
>JBGMRC010000248.1:0-2258 GCA_048061075.1 bacterium
GAGTGGGAACTGAAAAAAAGGAAAGTATAAATGGCGGTAAAAAGGGGAACCCTGTCCAGTTTAGGGACAATTGCCGCTTCCCTGCTGGCAGCCTCGTGCTGCATAGGGCCCGTAATTTTCATCATCTTTGGAACATCAGTGGGCTTTTTAAGCAAATTCGCCATCTTCAGCCCTTTCAGACCGTACCTGCTAGGCGCGGCCCTCCTTATGCTCGGATATTCGTTCTGGAAGTTGTATTTGAAGAAGGTAGACTGCAATTGTGAAGCGGATTTTCGCAGCAGAAGGATTGCTCGGGGAATCTTTTGGGCTGCGGCATCGGCCCTGATCATTTCGGCTTCCTATCTGAAAATCGTCACCTGGTTTGCCGGGTAGGGTTAGAGAGACAAGCTGAAAATTGCAAAAGGAGAATAACATGTCATTAAAAAGTTTTTCAGCAGTCGCGATTCTAGCGATATCCCTTGCTTTTTCCCTGGTAATACCGCACCCGGTTTATGCAGCTGATCAGAACGTCACATTGGCCATCGAGGGTATGAGGTGAGGCCTCTGCGCCATTGCGGTGAAACGATCCCTGTCAGGGGTCGAAGGTGTAAGGGATGTGGAAGTATCGTATAAGGATAAGAAAGCGTGGTTGACAGCAGATGATAGCGTTACAGACGAGATACTGGAACAGGCCGTAGAAAAAAGCGGGTTCAGGGGGAAGGTGATCCTGAGAGAGCCGGCTGCAGAAGAATAGCAATCCGGGGACCCGCTTCGAAGGCAACATCTTTACGGTCAGAAAGAGAGGATTGAGATGGGCAAGTATGATCTGGTAATCATCGGCGGCGGGGCCGGCGGCTTCGGGGCAGCAATAAAGGCCAATGATCTCGGTGCCAGGACGGCCATGGTCAACACGGGACTGCCCCTGGGTGGGACCTGCGTGAACGTGGGATGCGTCCCCTCCAAGGCTCTTCTGTATGCCGGAGAAGTCCTCCATTCGGCGGATCATCATGGCGTCCCCGGGATAGGGCTTACAACGGACACCTTCGATTTCCCTGCCGTGGTCCAGGCCGAACTGGACATGGTGGAAGAACTGCGCCGGGAAAAGTACGAGCACGTGCTCAACCAGCTCGAGGACATCACGCTCCTTGAAGGAAAGGGGAAATTCGTCTCACCCGATCAGGTTGAAGTCAACGGAAACACTATCAAGGGGGAGAAGTTCCTTATCGCCACCGGGTCCACAGCCAGGGTTCCTGCCATCGAGGGGATTAAAGACACCGGCTTTCTCACCCACATCGAGGCCCTGAAGCTAAAGCGCCTTCCAAGGGACATGATCGTGATCGGCGCCGGGGCGGTGGGCCTGGAGTTTTCCCAGATGTACTCCAGGTTCGGGACCCGTGTGACCTTGCTCAGGCGCTCTGAATCTATATACAAGGATACTGAACCTGAGCTGGCAGTCAGGCTCCATGAGCTTCTCGAAAGCGAGGGAATCTCCATCACACTCGGTGTCGAATACCGGAAGGCGTGGCTGGAAGGCGGTAAAAAGCACCTCTCCTGCCTTCTGGATGGCGAAGAGATAATTGTGAGTGGTGACGAGATCCTCCTGGCGGCGGGAAAGGATCCTAACACCGGTGGCCTCGGCCTTGACATTGCCGGTGTCAAGACGAACGGAAAAGGAGCTGTTACCGTCAACGGGTTCATGCAGACTTCGCAGCCTCACATCTTTGCAGCAGGCGATGTCGTGGACCTGCCGCTGCGCCTGGAGACCACTGCTGCCCACGAGGGCACGCTGGCCGCCCAAAACGCCCTGAGCGGTACGGAACACGGCATAGACTATGACGCTGTCCCCTACACCGTGTTCACCGACCCACAGCTTTCAGGCGTCGGCCTGACAGAGGAAGAGTTAATGGAACGCGACGGCATCTGCTCCTGCAGGACCGTCTCTTTCGAGAATATCCCCAAGGCGATCATCACCGGGCGCACCGAGGGGCTGGTCAGGATGGTGATCAACCCGAAGACGAGGCGGATCCACGGCGTTCACTTCCTGTCGAACCAGTCTTCGGAACTGGCCTCCATCGCCATGACGCTGATCAGGAATAAAAACACCATCGATGACGTCATCGAATCCATGCCTGTGTTCCCGAGTTTGGCTGAATCAATAAAACTGGTGGCCATTTCGTTCACCAGAGACATTTCAGCAATCTCGTGCTGCGTATAAGATGGAACCCTATATTAACAAACGCAAATCAGGCCGGGGTTTTGGTGAATCACGAAGCGAAGCT
>JBGMRC010000249.1:0-2258 GCA_048061075.1 bacterium
ATTATTTAGCAAGCCCCTTGTCAACAAACTCATTGTGAGATAACATCGCAGTCAGTTCTGACACTTTCCGGGAGACAATTTATGACCAGCTTCACCGAGATCTCTCCTATCTTTCCTTTCTCTTCTGTGGTTCTTCACGAGGTACCTCCGACTCCGGGTATATTTGACGATATCTTCGCAGGCACCAATGAAATGAGCAGTTTCGAATATGGATATTGCGTCACCTCGAGAGATACGACCGATGACAATCCTTACTTTCTATTCTTCTTTCAAAGAAAGCCCTACGCTGCCGGGAGGATCCTGGAAAAGGTCGGGCTGGAGGAGATCTCCCTGAGGGACTTCTTTATCTTTATTGCCACCAATCCCAACTGCCGCCTCCATTTCCTGAAAACCGACCCGGTATTACTGAAATCTATACTTGTGCTGCTGCAGCGTTCTCCTGAGACCGGCGGAAGTTCGGAGTTCCTGAAGATGGAGGACCTGGTCGTAAACCTGATGCGCGGCAGGAAGGACGCCCTCATTGCATTGATACAGGAGGGAGTATACAACATGGTCTTTGCGAGGGAGGGTAGGGCGGTAAAGGCATATTTTGCGGATCAGTACGTGCAATCCTCAGGTGGAATTGCCTGGCACGACCTGTTCAAGAGAATTGAAGCGAATACCAGCCACGGTGGCGCTGTCAGGGTACAGATCTACGAAGATCTTTCCACAAATCCAGGCAGCGAGTATGTTGAGGGTGAGGCTGTATTTCCTGGTGGCGTTTACGGTTATTACACGAGGGCCATGCCTGAACTCATTGTGAGGGATAAAACCCGCACTCTGAAGCGTATCGGCGTGACCCACTATCCCTTTATAATAGGCAGGGGAGACGAAGCTGATCTGATTCTCAGCGATCCCGGGATATCAAGAAAACATGCCTCTTTTGAAGAGAAGGATGGCAAACTGATTGTCAGAGATCTGGACAGTCTCAACGGCATTTTCGTCAACGATAACCTTACAAGGGAGTATATCCTCCAGGACGGAGACAGGGTAACCGTTGGCAGCCACCACCTCCATGTAGTTCTGGCAAGGTCCCCTGCAGAGGACCTTAAGCTATTCTCACCCGGGGGACTGGATGAGACAATGGCCATGAACAGACACGCTCGAATAAAAGTAGCCTGTCCCGAATGCGGTGCTGTCGGCAGCCTTACTTTCACTACCCTCATGGCCAAGAAGAAAATACGTATACGATGCCCCAAATGCACTCATCGCTTCACCCCCGCTGGTATGCAACAGAGCACCTGATAGATGATTCATGAGGCTATCCTCTTTGAAAAGCTGGAGAAGGATACTGTCCGCTGCCATCTTTGCGCTCACAGGTGCGTGGTCAGACCTTCAAGGCGGGGTATTTGCCAGGTCAGGGAAAACAGGGATGGTGAGCTCTATACCCTGGTCTATGGACGCATTATAGCCGAGAACATCGATCCGATAGAAAAAAAGCCCCTTTACCATTTCCAACCCGGGAGCCGCTCTTACTCCATCGCAACCTGCGGCTGCAACATGAGTTGCACACACTGCCAGAACTATTACATCAGTCTCGAGGCCCCATTACTGGATCCGATTCCCGGGGAAGACAGATCACCCGAAGATATAGTCAATGCCGCTGAAAAGTCAGGATGCAGATCGATCTCTTATACATACACTGAACCGATAATATTCGCGGAGTTTGCCCTGGATTGTTTTATCCTTGCCCATGAGAAAAATATGGCCAATGTATTCGTTACCAACGGTTTCTTTACCCCGGAAGCGGTTGAGGCAATAGTTCCAGGCCTGGATGCCGCTAATATAGACCTGAAGGGCGCCTCAGAGGAGCATTACAGAACCGTCTGCAAGGGCAGGCTGGAGCCTGTTCTTGAATCGATCGATGCAATGCACAAGGCTGGCGTGTGGATCGAAATTACAACCCTGCTGATACCCGGCCTGAATGACGACGACGAATCACTGGAATTCGTCTCAAACTTTATTGCGTCACTGGATCCGCTGATCCCGTGGCATATATCCCGGTTCCATCCGACATACAAGATGCTTGACAAACCACCGACTCCTCTATCTTCACTGACAAAGGCCGCCAGGACAGGTGAAAGGGCAGGCCTTAAGCACATCTACATGGGAAATGTGCCGGTTGATTCCGATGTTACCCAATGCCATAAATGCGGTCACAGGCTCCTTGAACGAGCGGGCTTTTCACTTACGAACAGCAGCATTGAAGGGGAGGGGAG
>JBGMRC010000250.1:0-2243 GCA_048061075.1 bacterium
CCAGGTAGACTTTACATACTGAGGATAACTGTATGAAGCTGCCATCTTTCAGAATTAAGGACGCGAGAACCAGAACAACAGCAATTGTTGTTCTGATGCTGGGTATCATTGTGATCCTTTTTTACGGAGGACGCTACAGAGAACTGCAGCAGGCCACTCCGAAGGGCGGGAATCTTTTCGTTTTCTTCCTTATCAACGTGAACATCCTGCTGCTGACTATCCTGATCTTCCTTCTTGCCAGAAATGCGATCAAGCTGTTTTATGAGGGTCGCCAGAAGGTATTCGGATATCACCTCAGGACGAAACTGGTCCTCATATTTGTGGGTTTCACCCTGATCCCCACAGTCCTTCTGTTCTCGGTGGCCAGAGGTTTTATCACAGACAGCATAGACTTCTGGTTCAATCTCGATGTGGAACAGGCAATGGAATCTGCGGTTTCAGTTACCCAGAATTACTACTCCACATTGACCAACAGGACCAGGACAATGGCCCAGAGAGTATCCGAGAGGCTGGGAACAGCCGTTGAGGGGAAGGAGTTTCAGGACCGGGTGGAGATCCTGAGGCGGGAGTATGCCCTTTCCACCGTAGAGGTATACGGCCCGACGGGTGAAAATCTGGCACGGTCCTGGGATGATCAGGTTCCCCAGATGATCACCGACCCCGGGGACAGCCTGGTGCAGAGCGGTATAGTCGGCAGGGTCGTTGACGGTATAGTAAACGCGGAAAAAGGAGAGTTTATCAAGGCCTCTGCCCCGGTCAGGACACTTGAAGGGCAGGGTGCTGTTGTTGTATCGCTACATCTCCCAGAAGATATTTCATCGATGGCGGATCAGTTGGCGGTCACCTATCGGGGATACACCGAGATGAAGCTGCAGAAACGTCCCATCAAAATGAATTACGTTGTTTATCTCCTTGTCCTTGCCATGCTTATCCTGTTTTCAGCAACGTGGCTCGGGTTCTACCTCGCAAGGGGTATCACAATACCCATAGGGAAGCTTGCAGAAGGTGCGGAAAAGGTTGCCTCAGGGGACCTGTCGGTAAGGGTAGAGAGCGAATCACACGACGAGGTGGGGATCCTTATAGAAGCATTCAACAGGATGACCGAAGAACTTCAGACAGGACGGCAGAAACTGGAAAAAGCCCACCAGGATCTGGAACAGGCCTATTTTGAGAACGAAGAGAGGCGAAGGTACATCGAGACGGTCCTGAGAAACGTTGGGACCGGAGTCATATCCATCGATCCGGAGGGTCTTGTCAATACCTTTAACCGTGCTGCCGAGATCATGTTCGGTGTCAAATCTGAAGATATCCTCGGCAGACTGTATACGAGGATGCTCAGCCCGGAACACGTCAGGCTTATTAAGGGGCTGCTTGCGGAACTGGAAAGTGCGGGCAGGAGGTCGGTCAGAAGGGAGATCCCCATAATCGTACAGGGAAAACCCCTCGTTCTTCTGATAAACGTCAGCAAACTTGACGACCTTGAAGGAAGCCCGTTGGGAACAGTCATGGTCCTGGAGGATATGACGAAACTGATGGATGCACAGAAGAAAGCTGCCTGGTCTGAGGTGGCCAAACGCATAGCTCACGAGATAAAAAACCCTCTGACGCCAATAAAGCTCTCCGCGGAGAGGCTCCAACGACGCCTGGAAGGGACGCTGGAGAGTGAGAGACAGGATCTGCTCACCGAATGCACAGATTCCATTATCCGGGAGGTGGAAGGCATGAGGGGTCTCGTGGACGAGTTTTCAAGGTTTGCCAGGCTGCCGGTGCTGCAGCCTGTAGTCAGTAATATCAATGAGACTATCCGGGAGGCAGCAGCCCTGTTTTCGGGAAGGAGTGATCTGGCGGACGATCTGGAGATGGATCTGGAACCGGACCTTCTAGAGATCAGTTACGACAGGGAGCATATGCGAAGGGTGATGATAAACCTGCTGGAGAACGCTTATCAGGCTGTGAGGGACAGGGGTCAGGGAGGAGTAGGTGTTACAACAAAGCTCCTCGTGGATGAAGGAATGGTTTCTATTACAGTTTCGGATGAAGGCAAGGGTGTTGACGAGGAGCTTCATGACAGGATCTTCGAACCTTATTTTTCTACCAAGAAGGACGGTACCGGACTCGGGCTGGCAATTACTCAGAGGATAGTTGAGGAGCACGGTGGTGAAATTACCTATGAGATGAATATGCCCATGGGAAGCGTTTTTACTGTCAAGATACCGGTGAACATTGAACCGAGACCTCGGAGG
>JBGMRC010000251.1:0-2226 GCA_048061075.1 bacterium
GATTCCACAAAAAACAGGACTGCGATGGCGGTGCCGATGCTGATCCTCAGGGATGTCAGTACCTTGGGAAGTACCGCTGGAAGGACCAGGTGGGCGGCTTTCTGCCAGCGGTTTGCGCCAAGGGACCTCATGGAAAGTATATGTTCCCTGGGAATTTCCCGCGCCGCGTCCCGTGTTGTGACCAGTATCTGGAAAAACAGGATGAAGCTTATGAGGAAAACCTTGGAATTGTCGCCTATGCCCAGCAGAAGAAGGATCAGGGGAAGGAATGCGATCTTGGGGACAGGGTAAACAAGATATACAACTGGAGACAGGAAAGCATCAGCCCGGCTCGATCGTCCCATATAAATACCCAGCGGAACGGCAGTGACAAGGGCCAGGACAAGACTGATGAGCACACGGTAGGAGGAACGTAGAAAATGACCCGCCATGGGGCCCTTCATGGAAACCGCAAAGGCAGTAAGGACTGCAAAAGGGCCTGGAAGGGCTTCTGTGTCGAGGATCGCGGCAAACCCCTGCCAGATAACAAGCAGAGCTGCTACAGCAATCAGGTAGGGTCTTATCCTTGCTGTCGCAGAGGCCATCTATCCGTCCTCCAGAGCTCTTCGGACCTTGATGCACTGTCTGTGAAATTCATCTGACAGCCGGAATGACTCTTCCCCCGTACCGGGGTTATCCAGTGTCTTCAGTATATGGCCCGGTCTTTCAGACAGCACAACAATGCGTCTCCCCAGAAACACCGCCTCTTCTATGCTGTGAGATACCATAAGAAAAGTAAATTCCCGCTCCTTCCAGATCCTAAGGAGCAGGTTCTGCAAGGCCTCTCTGGTCATTGCATCCAGTGCCGAGAAAGGTTCGTCCATTAGAAGAAGATCCGGCTCCATCACAAGGGATCTCGCAATAGCTACTCTCTGTCTTTGACCCCCGGATAGCTGTGAGGGATAGCTGTCCCTGATATCCCAGATCTTCAGTTCGCGCATGAGCTCTCCGGCCTGTTCGATACGCTCATCCCTTGAAATGCCTCGGATGGTCAAACCAAGGGTCACGTTCTTAAGCGCGTTCTTCCAGGGAAAGAGCCCATGTTGCTGCAGGATAAGACTCGTCTCTCTCCTTCCGCGGAGAGCCTGGCCACCATTTATCTTTACTGAACCGTTTGAAGGAGATACCAGTCCGGCGAGAAGATACAGGAGCGAAGTCTTGCCGCATCCAGTTGGTCCTATCACTACCCATGGTTCACCTCCGGGAATGTACAGATCGATACCCGAAAGGGCGGGATGAGGACCTGCCTCTGTCTGGTAAGTGACGCTTGCGCCTTCAAATTTGATCAACCTTTAAACTCCCTTACTTGTAAAGTTCCAGGTTCCAGGTAATTATCGTGATGCGTAATGAGTAACGCGTGTAAATAGTGATTGGTGATTAGTAATTGGTGATTGGTGTAATCAAAATAAATCCAATTTCCAATGTCCATTTTCCAACATCTAATGCTCTAACCGTTCGGCAGGCTCACGGTCCTGAGCTGAGTCGAAGGATGTCTAATGCTCAGTGCACTTACTCTTTCCTCTTCCCTCTTTCCTCCTCCCTATGTTTATCCCCTACATGCAAATAGGCTATACCCCAGGTAAGCGGGCGGTAGCGCACATCTTTGAATCCGGCTTCCCTCATCTCGTTACAAAACCCTTCAGGGTCGGGAAAGTCATCAACTGATCTCGGCAGGTAGCGATAAGCGCCGGAGTTGCCCGATATGATACCACCCAGGAAAGGCAAGATGGAATGAAAGTAAAAACGAAAGACAGGCCCGATAATGGGCCTGTCCATCCGGGAGAACTCCAGGATGATCAGCCTTCCTCCCGGTGCCATTACTCTGTTCATCTCAGCCAGAGCCCAGATCCTGTCCGGAAGGTTTCTTATGCCAAAGGCGATGGTTACTGCGTTAAATGTAGAATCAGAAAAGGGCATGGACATGGCGTCACCTGCTGTGAGGAACAGGCCTTCTGCCGATCTTGCGCTCAGTTTTTTCCTCGCCATCCTGAGCATGGGCACCGCGAAATCAGCACCTACTATCTTCCAGTGACCATGGCTTTTTATCAATGTGAGGGCCACATCACCTGTGCCAGTGGCAAGGTCCAGGGCTATACCCTGGTCTGCGGTGGGCATTTCTGATGCCAATTCACGGCGCCATTTAATATCAACACCGAAGCTCAGCAGCCTGTTTAACAGATCGTAGCG
>JBGMRC010000252.1:0-2213 GCA_048061075.1 bacterium
TGTGCTGTTAAGATAAGTTTGATATTTATAAGTTGAAAGTTGAAAGTTGAATGTTATGGAAATTGGACTACTTACTTTCACCCCTCCCTCTTGTCAAGTCGTAGCTTTAGCGAAGACTGATGATGGGAGGGGACAAAGGGGAGGGTGGTAAGGTTTGATAGTTAATTATTTGCTAGAAACTAGAAACAAGAAACCAGAAACAGGTCGTAGGATATCCCCCTCTCCTCGGTCTTCTCCCACCAGGGGAGAGGAAGAGTAAAATTGAGGTATCTTTGAACCAAAAGGACAAAAACATCTGGCTTGTCTTTGGTACAAGGCCGGAGGCTATCAAGATGGCACCGGTCTACAGGGCTCTTGATCAGGCTGAGGGGATCCAGCCTGTGACGTGTGTTACGGCTCAGCACCGTGAGATGCTGGACCACGTTCTGGATATTTTTGATATCAGGCCTGACTTCGATCTGGATCTGATGGTAAGGGAACAGACGACTTGCGAACTGGGAGGTAAAGCGCTGGCAGGTCTGGGAAAGCTTTTTAATGACCACAGACCGGATATGGTTCTGGTGCAGGGAGATACAACAACGACTTTTGTAGGTACCCTTGCAGCCTTTTACAACAGGATCCCCGTGGGCCATGTGGAAGCCGGCTTGCGTACAGGGCGGCTTGATGCTCCTTTTCCCGAAGAAGCCAACAGGGTTTTGACAACCCGCCTGGCGTCCCTGCATTTTGCCCCTACCCGAAGGTCAGCTGAAGCTCTGGCTGCTGAAGGTGTCTCAGATAACAGTGTCAGTATTACCGGCAATACGGTTGTTGACGCGCTTCAAATGGCCCTCGAAGTCCCCCTGGAAGGATCGTTGCCGTGGAAAGAGCCTGAACAGGGCCGCAAGCTGATTCTCGTAACGGCCCACAGAAGAGAGAGCTTTGGTCATATTATGGATGGGATATTCAGGGCTCTGAAAAGAATTTCCCAGCGGGGAGATGTGGAGATTGTCATCCCGCTACATCCCAATCCTAATGTAGAGCGCTCAGCTGAAAAGATCCTGGACGGGGCAGAGGGCATTCAGGTTATTAAGCCTCTGGAGTACCTGCCCTTTATTCATCTGATGGGCGGGGCTCATCTGATCCTCACCGATTCCGGAGGCATTCAGGAAGAAGCTCCATCACTGGGTATCCCGGTGCTGGTCCTGCGTGAGGTGACCGAGAGGCCTGAAGCAGCCGAAGCAGGGGTGGCCAGGGTAGTGGGTACTCGTGAGGAAGATATCTATCAAAAAGCGTGTGAGTTGCTGGATAACGACGAATTGTACGATCAGATGGCCAAAAAGGAAAATCCCTTTGGAGATGGCTGCGCCGGGGTCAGGATCGTTGAGGAAATAATCAGATATTTGAATGTCGGACAAAAAGATGAGGAAGCAGACTGAACCGCCCAAAATAAAGTGGGTTCATCTCCAAATCAGATGGAGGAATATCGGCATGAGTGTATTAATGTGGCCGGGTTTTTGGGTGTAATCACTCGGCTTCGCAACCCCCTTGAGCTTCGCTTCAGGGTTTTTTTTCCGGAACCCTGTATGGATACATAATATATCAGGGCCGGGCTTTCGGGTGTAATCACTCGGCTGCGCAACCCCCTTTTAGCTCCGCTACGTGATTCACCAAAACCCCGGCCTGATGTATGTTTATTCACCAACTGATTTGGAGATGATCCATAATATGAGATCAGAGGAATTGCCGAAAATATCAATTGTAACGCCCTCACTCAATCAAGCCGGATTCCTTGAGGCGGCGATCAGGTCCGTTATTAGTCAGGATTATCCTGATTTCCAGTACTTCGTTATGGATGGCGGAAGCAGTGACGGCTCTGTGGAAATAATAAGGAAATATTCCGAAAAGATCGATTTCTGGAGGAGCGGTGATGATCGGGGACAGGCGGACGCTGTTTACCAGGGGTTCGAACGTGCTACAGGAGATATTCTGGGGTATTTGAACTCCGATGACCTTCTACTGCCTGGCTGTCTGGAAAAGGTAGGATCGTATTTCGCCAAACACTCTGAAATTAACTGTGTTGTGGGGGGTAGTATTCTGATAGATGAGAGAGGCGCTTCCCTTGATATTGCGGATGGGAAGCCTGCCTTCAACCTTGGGACCGGACAGAACTTCAGAAAGCTGCTTTTCTGGGAATGCGGCGGTTTCTACCAGCCCGCCTCTTTCTGGAGAAGGAA
>JBGMRC010000253.1:0-2212 GCA_048061075.1 bacterium
GAGGGATTATGAGGAAAGGCGCAAAAAAACTACACTTCAACAGGAAGAGTGAACGTAAAAACCGAACCTTCATCAGGCGTACTTTCAGCCGAGATCGAACCCCCGTGCGCCTCAACTATCCTCTTGCAGATCGCCAGCCCCAGGCCAGTACCCTCTTCCTTGCCAGGGGAACCAACCTGGGCGAATTCCTCGAACACATGAGAGATGTCTTGCCCGCTTATCCCGATCCCCGTATCTTGAACCGAGATGGATATGGCCTCCCCCCTGTGAGTTTCTACAATCTCCCCGAAAACGGTAACTTTCCCGCCTTCCGGGGTAAATTTGATTGCGTTGCCTATCAGGTTGACCAACACCTGGGAGATCCTTTCCTGATCAAAACAGACCTCCGTTTCAAGGCCATCACTTTTGACATCCAGGCTTACGCCCCTTTTTGCTGCCATGGGAGCCATCTGATGCGCTACCTTCTCGACGACATGAATGAACGTGTGATGCTGCCTGTCCATTGGCAGCTTTCCGGCCTCGATCTTCGTGAGATCCAGCATGTCGCTGATAAGATCATCCATTCTGTAGCACGATGACAGCGTTTGTTGAATAACACCCTGTTGGTCTTCTGACAGACCCCCTGCAAAACCGTTCTCGAGACTTTCCAGATAGCCTTCTACCACCGCCAGGGGCGTTTTTAACTCATGAGTAGCTATTCCGAGAAAGTTGGATTTCAGCTTGTCAAGCTCCATTAGTTTTTCATTGGCAGCTTGAAGGGATTTATTGATATCGACGAGTTCGGTATTTGCCCGATTCAGCGCAGAGGTCCTCTCTTCCACCATCTCCTCCAGGTGAAGCTGATATTCTTCTATCTCTCTGGTGGAGTTGTTCAGGTCCTCTATCATCTTATTAAAGGCGCTGGACAGGGACGCTATTTCGTCATGTCCTTCCACAGCCATGGGACTTGGAAATTTACCCGACCCTACGTCCTTGATCCCTTCAGTCAGGTTGGCAAGGGGCCCTGCCAGCCTGTTCACCGCCGTGAGAAGGATCATGAGACCAAAAAGATAGACAATGAACCCGTTTATGGCTATGAGGCGGGTCACCTTCGAGATGATGGTATGAACTTCGGCGATATTGAATCCCATCAGGAAGAAGAGGCGGGATCCCTTCACCGGCCTTGAAATGGGACGGTAGACCTCAAGCACGTCATTGTAAATGTGAAACCTGGTGCTCTCCGGCTCGATACTATAGAGCTCACTGAGGGGAAGGGCATTACTCTTGTCAGGCTTAACCTCGGTGCAGCTGCTGACCAGAACCTTTCCATCCTCACCGAGAAGCAGCGCGTAAAGAACTTTGGGGTCAGAACATACGCGTCCTACTACGTCTGAGATCTCCTTCAGGTCAGAGCCCTCATCCACCATCCCGGAAATATCATTTACAACAAACCGGCTGGTCGATGCAGCCATGCGCTTTGTCTCATCAACAACGAAGTGTCTCGACCAGGAGACTATTGAAAGACCGATAAGGAAGATCGCGGACAGCAATAGGAGGAGCAGGCTGATAATTGCTTTCCTGCGAATGCTGGACCTGACCCATAAAAAGGGGTTTATCATCCTTAATCAACTTGACAGGGTCGTAAAAAGTCCATCCGTGGCTTTTTACTCCGCGGAAAGCGAAAGAGGTCGCCGCACCATTCCCTGTTAACTCAGATGCCGCAGGACCTTATCAACAACCTCTACCGCCTTGAAGGGTTTCGTAATATATTCAACAGCGCCGAGCTCTCTGGCTCTGTCCATATCCTCTCTGCTCTTCCTTGCAGTAAGCATGATAACCGGGATCCCGGCTGTGTCCGGGGATTCTTTCAGTTTTTCGAGTACCTCAAACCCATCCATTTTCGGCATCATAATGTCGAGGAGGATAAGGTTCGGACGCAGGGTATTGACTTTTTCCATGGCCTCAACGCCATCATAAGCTATCTCCACGTCCAGTCCCTTGGACAGAAAGAGAAACTGGAGCATCTGGGTAAGTGACGCTTTGTCTTCCACAACCAGAACTGTTTTATTGGGTGTTGTCATTAACAGATCTCCCCGAAATACTCTATCGGAAGACATCCCTTGAAGGCTTTTTCAGCACTGACATTCAACGGATAGAGGATAGGCTTTGTAAACTATATCACAAGTCCTGTGTCAAGTTAAGGTTTTGTGGGTAGTTTTGAAATTAGAGCATT
>JBGMRC010000254.1:0-2212 GCA_048061075.1 bacterium
CCTCCTGGGCCTGGGGCGCCTATCTGGGCGAAGAGGGTCTCAAAAAAGGGATAAGCGCCAAGATCTCCTCCTTTTCCAGGAATCACGTGAACGCCATGATGAGCAAGGCGAAGATCAACGGAGCGTACGTCAACTCTATATTGGCAAAAAGGGAGGCCATTCAATCGGGGTATGATGAAACGATCATGCTGGACACGGAAGGTTATATCAGCGAAGGAAGTGGAGAGAATCTCTTTATCGTTCGCGACGGCAGGATCAAGACAGCCCCCCTGACATCAGTCCTTGCCGGGATCACAAGGGATACGGTCATGATACTGGCAGCAGAACTTGGCTACGAGATCATCGAAACCAGGTTCACCAGGGACGAGCTTTACCTGGCTGAAGAAGCATTTTTCACGGGAACCGCGGCAGAGGTCACACCGATCCGCATGGTGGACGATAGAACCATAGGTGAGGGTAAACCGGGGCCCATCACGAAAGCCATCCAGGATGCCTATTTCAAGGTGGTCAAGGGACAGGACCCACGACACCGGGACTGGGTGACGGTTGTCTAGAAAAAACTCCAAAGGGCCTGCGAAAAAAACACTCTTCCTGATAGACGGCAGCTCATATATTTACAGGGCGTACCACGCCGTAAGAGGTCTTTCCACAAAAGAGGGCTTTCCCACCAACGCCATCTTCGGCTTCACCAATATGCTGCTGAAGGTCCTCAGGGAGCAGGAGCCGAACTACGTGGCAATGGTGCTGGACTCTCCCGGCCTCACCCATCGACACGAGATCTTCCCTGATTACAAGGCTAACCGTCCTCCCATGCCCGACGATCTGAAGGTCCAGATTCCGCGAATCGAGGATCTTACCAGAGCTTTTAATATTGCCGCACTGCGTATGGATGGCTATGAGGCCGACGACATTATCGCCACCCTCGTAGACAGGTTGTCGGAGGAGGTAGACGATATCGTCATCGTCTCCTCCGACAAGGATCTCATGCAGCTTGTCTCACCCGGTGTACGGATGCTCGACACCATGAAGGACCGATGGATAGGGACTGAAGAGGTACGCGAGCGCTTTGGTGTTAATCCGGAGCATGTACCGGATGTCCTCGCGCTGATAGGCGATTCAAGCGACAATGTGCCGGGCCTTACCGGGGTCGGCCCCAAGACGGCAGGCAAGCTTATATCCCGGTTCGGAGACCTGGAGTTGCTCCTGGAGCACAGTGATGAGATAACGGGGAAAGCAGGCCAGAGCCTTGCCAGTGAGGCTGATTCAGTAAGGCTCTCGTTTTCCCTTGTTACCCTGGACAGGGATGTACCCATAGACGTTACCCTTGATAACCTGTCCATGAAGGATCCGGACGATGAAGCCCTCAGAAATATCTTTAGCGAGCTTCAGTTCACGCGATTCTTAAAGGAGCTTTCACCCAGATCCTCCCTGGACAGGGAGGGTTACAGGCTGGTGCTGACCGAGCGGGATCTGTCGGAACTCGTGGAAAACCTTGATTCCGTCGGGCGGTTCGCCCTGGATGTAGAGACGGACAGCCGTGATCCCGTTATTGCAAACCTGGTGGGTATATCCTTTTCCTGGGAGCAGGGACAGGCTGCCTATATTCCACTGGCCCACAGCTACCTGGGAGTCCCCGCCCAATTGGACACAGATAAGGTCAAGGGAGCCCTGTCAACTGTCCTTACAGATCCGAAGAAGGGAAAGATAGGGCAGAACATAAAGTACGATCTTCAGGTTCTTTCCCGGGCCGGATGGCCTCTTGAGGGAATAGAGTTCGACACAATGGTGGCATCCTATCTTGCCAATCCTTCGCGGAGATCCCACAGCCTGGCGGAGATCGCTGCCGAATACTTCAATCACACGATGATAAGCTTTAAGGATGTTGCGGGGAGTGGAAAAAAGCAGATCCCCTTCTATGAAGTACCCCTGGAAGATGCCTGTGAATACTCCTGTGAGGATGCCGATGTAACCTACAGGGCTGCCGACCTGCTCGGTAGTGAAGTAAAGAACCTTGGATTATCAGATCTTTTCCGGGACGTTGAGATGCCACTTGTTCGGGTACTCGCCCAGATGGAGCTTGCCGGGATTCTTCTGGACACAGGACACCTGGCCGGTCTTTCCGGAGAAGTTAAAGAGAAGTTGTCCGCCCTGGAGGGAAAAATACACCAGGAGGCGGGCAGGGACTTCAATATCAATTCGCCGCGCCAGCTGG
>JBGMRC010000255.1:0-2211 GCA_048061075.1 bacterium
GAGCAAGGTGCCATCAGTACGAGCACCGCGCCGAGGGGCACTCTGCTCACAACCCTTCTAACACCCTGTTCTTTTCAAAGGCATCAATAACAGCATCGGCGATCACACGATGTCCCTCGGCATTTGGATGAAGGTCACCGGGAATGATCAGATCATGTTCTGACCTGCCGTCGCTGAGAACACGGCTCCACCAGCCGTTTACATCGGCGTAGACAGCGCCACCTTTTTCAGCGGCTTTTGCCATGGCATCCCAGTAGGGAAGCACCTCCCTCTCAGCCCATATATCCGGGATCACTTCAGAGGAAAGAAGTACAATCCGCAAGCAGCCGCCCTCTTTGATCCGTGTAACCATTTCTTCCATATTTTTTTCGAACTCACCGACGGAAACCCCCGAAAAGGCGTCGTTCACTCCATAGTTGATGGTGGCTATGTGCGGATCGCGGGAAATAACTTCTCGATCAACCCTGTAAAGTCCGTCACGGGTGTTTTCTCCGCTCCAGCCTGACTTGATGACTTCAAGGTTCCTGTCGGGGAGGTTTTCTTTTAACCAGCGTGTCAGATGATGGACAAACCCACCGGAAACTCCGTAGCCGTCAGTAATGGAGTCTCCAAAAGCAACATAAACGATCCTGCTCATTAAAGGAAAAGTCTCCTGATTTCCTGTGTATCAGTGTCAAGGAGGCAGAAGGACCTGTCTTCTTTCAGTCCCATAAGGTCGCCGGGATTCAACAATAGAACGTTTCCGATGCGGCGCTCCGAAAATTGATGTGTATGACCGTGAAGAACGATATCAAAGTCGTCGCTCACCGCAAAGGCACGGGCGTATTCCGGGTCGTGGGTGGCCAGTATCTTGATATCATCTATTTCAACGGCGATCCTGTGTGAGTATTCCCTGATCTGGGGACACTCCTGGGGAATCATCCTCGAAACAGTCAACAGATCTCCGTCGTTGTTGCCTATAACGAGGTAGATCCTTCCCGGAAAATCCTTTAGAACCTCGAGCATGAAGGGAGATATCAGATCACCCATATGGAAAAGTGTATTTGCCCCCTCCTCCATCGCCATCTTCACTGCCGTAGCGAGAGACTTTCGATGGTCATGGCTGTCACTCATAAGGGCAAGGATCATAATCGGCCTCCTTCTTCAAGTTTAATCCCACCGCATGATTCCACCAAAATACCATAAAGTCTCACAAATCTAAATTACAGTCTCCACCGCTGTCTGTTATTATGAGTTACGGTACACTCTAACAGGAGAAAAAAACCAGCTAAAAGATGAAACACAAAGGGTTCGAAAGACTGATCAGAGAGATCCTCCCTGACATGGGCTACGTGTACAGACCCATGAACAGGAGGAATATCAGGCGCAAGGTGGCCAGGAGGATGGAGGAGACGGGTATCCACGAGTGGGACGCCTATCTTGATCTACTGAAAAAAGATGGGGCCGAAAGAGCTGCTTTTGAACAGATCCTGAGGGTAACTATCACCAGGTTCTTCAGGAATGCGGTGATGTGGGAAGAATTGGGCCGCCAGATAACCCGTTTATGGGCCGTGCAGCCGGTCGATCGTATCATATCCGCATGGTCAGCAGGGTGCGCCGGCGGGGATGAGTCCTATTCATTGGCAATGCTCTTCGAACAACTGACATCCGATGGTAACCTGAGCCAGGACTGGAAGATCCTCGGAACGGACTCGGATACAAACTCCCTGAAAAGAGCATCCCTCATGACCTACCAGTGGGGCAGCATCAGGGAGATACCGGACCAACTTCGTGAGCGATGGTTCAGCGAAAAGGATAACAGCTGGGTGCTGGACCCCTATGCAAGCCGGAATATCACCTTTCGCCAGCAAGACATACTCAACGATCCGCTGCCCGGCACCTTCAATATGATCCTGCTCCGCAACAATATCCTCACCTACAACACTGAATCAGTACAGAGAAGGTTCCTTTCAGACCTCCGAAGGTGCATGGAGCCGAAAGGCCTCCTGTTCATCGGCAGGAAGGAAACGGTGCCTGAGGATACGGGGTTTGAGATGGTATCGGATAGTATCTATTGTAAAACTGACGAATGATGGGGCCTGGTTTCCATTACGGATTAATGTCTGAATTTACCACTTTTGAGGAAGGACACGACCTGTCCTAACGTTTCCCTGGAAAAGAGGATCATCGTGTGAAGGCTGTCGATGATAATAAAGTCCGAGGCGCCCTCCA
>JBGMRC010000256.1:0-2205 GCA_048061075.1 bacterium
GGGGGGGGGTTATTCTCTTGTCTTGCTGAATATGCACCCGCAGTAGTTCTGTCTGTAAAGGTTATGCTCCCTGCTCAGTTGCACACTTCGGGAAAAACCGTTCTTCTTTTTCAAGTCTGTTGATTGGTATTCGAGACCATACTCGTCAGCTATCTCCTGGCCGATGCTGTTTATCTTCCCAGCATCTTTGTGGGGGCTTGTTGTCAGGACAGTTGCTATTATTTCAAAGCCTTCCCCCCTGGCCATTCTTGCGGTCTCTTCCATCCTCATCCGGAAACAGGTATCGCAGCGAAGCCCCTTCTCAGGTTCCGCCTCGAGGCCTGTTACGGCTTCGAACCACCTGTCAGCGTCGTACTGTCCCTCTTTGAGTACCAGACCCTCTGCGGCAGCAAGATTTTTTGTGGAATCAAGGCGTCTTTCGTATTCAGTGCCAGGATGGATATTAGGGTTGTAAAAGAAGCCCGCTGTATCAAAGTCATCAGCCAGATCTTCGATGGCGACAGTGGCGTCCGGCGCGCAGCATATGTGAAGTAGTAATCTCTTTTTCATGTTTCCTGACCAGGTTCTTAGAGTTGGTTAGTGTAGCTCTGCTCCTATTGTATCAGTGGAAATTGGATATTGGAAATTGGAAAATGGGTTTAAACCACGCCTAATGCTCTAATTTCTAATGTTCTTATGATCTGTGTCCAATTTCCATTTTCCAGGCGCCTTGAGGGCGCCTGGAAAATCACTTGCCTTTTCCCTGAAGAAAGTATATAAACGCAGGGTTTTTTGCAAAACCGCAACCTGAGACGGACTTTTTACGACCATGTCATCGCGCCCGAGCGTGGGCGCCCGGGTCAATGACATAAACCTTTAGTCATTAATCCGTGAGGGAAGCGGAAACGACGCTTTTCACTTCCCGAGGAGTGAAAAACCGCTCACGGTCTTTTTGCGACAATAACAGGAATACAAGGAGGAAAACGATGATCTGTGATGTGCTCAAGGAGGAAATCGACTGCATTTTCATGGCCAGGCAGGGCTGCACCTTCAACGGTGGTCACTGCGAACCGGTGGTGGAGGCCTGTGATGGCTGCGATCATATCGCTGAGGTTGATGAAGATTTCTACTGCAGAACCAGCGCCAGTCCGGCATCCAAGTGGAACCACGGCTCGTGCAACTATGCAACTCACGTTGTGGCCGAGATCTCAAACGGGAATGGCAAGAAGGTAAATCCCCTGAAAGCATCCAAAAGAGCAGCCGGCAGACGTTAAGCCTGCAGTGATTAATGGATAAAAAAAGGCGGGCCCTGATGGGGCCGCCTTTTTTGTTTGGTCAGGCTTGGGATGGTTTGGTTTTTCTCCCCTACCTCCAGTATCAGCTGAAGTTGTCTTCGGTGCTCTGACCGCGAGGGCAAGAACTATACCGATAACAGAGAACACAGCCAGGGTGAAGTAAACCTGGTTGTATCCAGCAGCGAGGTCACCGGCTGCCTTGGCTTTCGTCATGATTCCAGCGAAGTACTTCGGAACCGTGAATCCGGTGATGCCCCAGGCGGTGAATATGATACCGTAGTTGGCGCCGATATTCTTCGCACCAAAGTAGTCAGCGGTGAAGGAAGGCATCATGGCGAGGTATCCGCCGTAGCAGAAGCCTATTACACTCAGACCGACAAGCACCGGCCAGAAACCTGTAGCGTTCCTGAGCAGGAACAGGGCGGCAATGATGTAACCTATGAACATGGCAACTGTGGTGAAGTTTCGGCCTATCTTGTCGGATGTGGCACCCCAGACAAGACGTCCCAGACCGTTAAAGAACGACATAATGCCGAGAGCGGCACCTCCAGACATGACGGCGGCGCCCTTGGAGAGCTCAACAACAATGGGTTTCGCCTGCCCGATAGCAGTAATACCCACTGACGTTCCAAGGAAGTAGATCGCCCAGAGTACGTAGAACTGCCAGGTTTTTATCATCTCGGCAGGAGTGTAATCTTCCTTTGTGGGCGGGCCGGCCGTGGTCGGGGGAACCCAACCGGGCGGAGTCCATCCTGCGGGTGGCACCTTGTATATCTGTGCGGCACCGATAACGAAGATGAAGAAAACGATCGACAGGATGATGAAGGTCCTTGGGATCGTGGTTGCGTACATATCGGGATTGTCGCCGATAAGCTGCTCAATAAGAGGCGCGAAGATCAGCGATCCGGCACCGAAGCCCAGAACCGCGAGA
>JBGMRC010000257.1:0-2199 GCA_048061075.1 bacterium
GAGCAGATCACCATCGTCCCTGTCTTCCATCATGCCGCCTGGGAATCCCATCTGGCCTCTGTGAAGCTTGACATGATCAGAGCGTCCGATAATAAGGATACCGATCTCTTCTGCCACCATGAAAAGTGGGACAATAACGGCCGACTGGGCCCCCTCTAAAGCTGTAGCCTCCCTTTGTTTGATCTCATCGGATAGCTGGTAGGCATCCAGGATACGCTTGATGTCGTCCCACATGACGTGCATTGTAAAGGTTTGATAAAGACTGGTCACGGTTTTATTCCCTCTGGGCGATTGATAGGTATTATCATACATGGTAATTTCCTTTGAACCAATATGGGTACAGAGGCATAGTAGGGCGTGGGGCGAAGTGCGTAACGCCCTTCGTACCGAACAGCGCTCTTTATTAAAGCGGCATCAGAACAACAAAAAAGGATTTAATGCAGATGAAAGTCCTTATTACAGATTCCATAGACCAGGAGGGAATCGAGATTCTTGAGAGGGAAGATAACATTGAGGTAACGGTGGACTTCTCTTTAAAGGACGAAAGGTTAGCTCAGGCCATAGCGCCTTTTCACGCTCTTATCACCAGGAGCGGCACGACAGTCACTTCCGGGATAATCGAACAGGCCGCAAATCTGAGAGTAATTGGAAGAGCCGGTGTGGGAGTCGACAGTGTAGATATCGAAGCTGCGTCCAGGAAGGGTATAATCGTGATGAATGCGCCTACCGGCAACACTCTGGCTGCCACCGAACACACCATGGCCATGATGCTGGCCGCAGTCAGAAAGCTTCCATTCGCCTACGATTCACTCAAGGAAGGAGAGTGGGATCGAAAAAAATTCATGGGGATTCAGCTATACAAGAGAGTGCTGGGGATAGTGGGGCTTGGCAGGATCGGCAGCGAAGTAGCCAAAAGAGCAAAAGCTTTCGACATGCGACTGGTGGGATTCGATCCCTATATCAAACGCGAAAAAGCCGAAACTCTCGGCGTGGAACTGGTAGAAAGCTTCCAGGATCTGCTCAAAATATCCGATATAGTCACCTTCCACGTTCCATTGACCAGCGAGACGGAATCCATGGTGTCGGACAGACAGTTCTCGCAAATGAAAGACCGGGTGGTGCTGATAAACTGTTCCCGCGGAGGAGTGGTTGATGAATCGGCGCTTGTGAGGGCCATAAAAAGTAAAAAGGTATTTATGGCGGCTCTGGATGTATTCTCTACAGAGCCTCCACCGGCCGATTCACCCCTCGCGGGACTTGAGGGCCTGATCATCACGCCACACCTTGGAGCCAACACGGAAGAGGCCCAGAAGAACGTGTCAGTTATTATTGCTCAACAGGTTCTCAACGTATTGAAGGGGAAGTCATATGAGAACGCTGTTAACCTTCCCTATGTAAGAGCAAAGCTTTCTCCTGAGCTTCAGGCCTATTTTGACCTTTCTGAGAGGATAGGGCGCTTCCTGTCCCAGATCGTTACCGGCAGGATCGAGGAGGTCCAGGTAAACCTTGTCGGTCCCCTGTTTGCCGAAGATGTAGCGGAGAAGGTCTTCGACTCCCCGTTTCGATATCAGCCTTTCACATTTGCTGTACTCAAGGGAATTCTCGAGCACAGGATGCGTGAGGGAGCGACCTATATCAGCGCTCCCTATTTTGCCAAGGAAAGAGGAATAACCATTGTCGAGAGCAAGTCGGACCGCGCCAAAAACTACAGCGATCTGGTTTCCATAAAGGTAACAACAGATCAGGAGGAAAAAACTCTGGGAGGTACAGTTTTCGCGGATCTGAAGGGAAGGATCGTCAGCATAGATCAGTTCCTGGTGGATATCGTGGCTGAGGGGACTTTCCTGTATTTCAGGAACCATGACCGTCCAGGGGTCATCGGCAGGGTTGGGACGATACTGGGGGACAACGGGATCAATATAGCGGGATTTCACCTCGGACGGGAATCCTTGCAGGGGGACGCCCTGGCTTTCGTGTCCCTGGACAGCCGCGTACCCGAGGAAATACTGGAAATGATCAGAGAACTGCCGGAGATGCTGGAGGCGAAGGAGATTCTTCTCTGATTTGGATCGAGTTTCAGGTTTCAAGTTTCAAGTGATAAATCTGGGTTCATCTCCCAGTTAGTTGGTGAGCTTTTGGTATATAGCATTCATCAGGCCGGGCTTTTGGGTGTAATCACTCGCCTTCGCAACCCCCTTT
>JBGMRC010000258.1:0-2196 GCA_048061075.1 bacterium
ACAAAGGTCCAGAAATCGGTCTGAAGATTGAAAAGGGACATGTAATAGGTTGTGCCTGCGCTGACGGCAACGCCCACAGCGAGAATACGCTTCGGGTTTATCCTGCCCACAAGCATGCCTACGATGGGCATCGTTATGAGGCTTGCAATACCGCCAGGGCCGAGGATCAGTCCCGCCTGCAGGGAAGTATATCCCATGAGGACCTGAAGGAAGATGGGCAGCAGAACGATGCTTCCGAAGAGGTTGAAGAAAACGAAGAACATAACGATAGATCCCCCCGAAAAGCTCCTGTCCCTGAAAAGCTTGAGGTTAACGATGGGATGCTCATCGTATAGTTCATTGATTATCAAAAAGCCCAGGGCGATCACCGCTGTTATGGTGATTACCATGATCGTGGGTGAGGCGAACCAGTCATTGCGCTGGCCCGTGCTCAGGACGAACTGGATGGATCCCAGACCGATAGCGAGAAGGATAAAACCCAGGTAATCAATGGTCATCTTCGGCTTTTTTAAATACGGCGGATCGTGAATGTAGAGCACGCTCAAAAGGATAGAGAGCATCCCGATGGGGATGTTGATGTAGAAGATCCACCTCCAGCTCCAATTATAGGTGATCCATCCGCCAAGAAGGGGCCCCATAATGGGGCCGACCATGACCCCCATGCCGAATATGGCCATGGCTATTCCGTGCTCTTCCCGGGGGAAAGCCTCCAGCAGGATGGCCTGACTGACCGGTATCAGGCCACCTCCACCAAGGCCCTGCATCACGCGAAAGAAAATGAGACTCTGGAAGCTCCATGCGGCGCCGGCCATGAACGAACTCACTGTGAAGATCAGTATCGACCCGATCTGGTATCGCTTCCTCCCAAAAAGCCTTGAAAACCAGCCTGACATGGGAATTACTATGGCGTTTGAGACAAGATACGCGCTTATTGCCCAGGTTGACTCGTTGATACCAGCCGACAGTGAGCCCCGTATATGGTCCAGGGAGACATTGACGATGGATGTGTCAATGATCTCGATGAGTGTCGGCAGCATGACTGTAACTGCTATGATCCATTTGTTGACCTGTTTTTGGCCTTCAGTCACAACCTGCATCCCTTGCTTCGGTAATTAGAGGAGCGGTCTGCCCGTAGGACAGAGATTATCTCTTCGTAAGGACGGTGGGTACCACGGACATTCCCACACGGAGAAATTCACGGGCCTCCGCAAGGTTATCGAAGACTATCTTGACGGGTACCCGCTGCACTACCTTCACATAGTTCCCGCTGGCGTTTTCCGGCGGGAACAGGGAAAAAGCGGCCCCCGTGCCCGCCATGATGCTGTCCACTCTTCCGGTGAACTTTTTGTTGGGATAGGCGTCTATCCTGATCTTCACAACCTGCCCGGGCTTGATATACTTGAGGCGAGTTTCCTTGTAGTTGGCCACTATATAGGCGCTTTTAAGCGACACGATGGTCATCAGGGGCTGACCCACCTGAACCTGATTGCCCATCTCAACCGATTTGCGGGTCACGCTTCCGGCTGCGGGGGCCGTTATATCCGTGTAGGACAGGTTCAGCTTAGCCAGCTCCATCTGGGCCTGTCGTTTCCTGACTATCTCCTGCTGTGTTTCTATACCCACCTGATTCTGCAAAAATAGTGTCTTTTCCACCTTCAGGGCAGCCCTTGCCTGCCGGATAGAGCTCTCATGGGCCTTAAGAGCCACTTCCGATTGAAGTTTCCGATTACCAGCTGCGTCCAGAGCGGCTTGCGCTCCGTCATATCGGGTTTTCGTCCTGTCGTATCTCTCTTTCGGGATAACCTCTTTTCTAAGAAGGCTTTCGGCTCTGGCAAAATCGACCTCAGCCTGCCCTTTGGACGCGGCACTTGCCGATACTTCCGCTGCCCTCACGGACACCATTGTCTGGAGCTCCGTTCTTGAAGACAGGGTTTTATCAAGTGCCGCCCGCGCGGCTTCGATACCTGCCCTTTTTGCTTCCACGAAGAGCTTCTTCTCCTCGAGGCGTTTTTTCTCTGCCTCGTAGGAGGCCCGGGCTTCAGCCAGCCGCTGGGACAGGATTTCCTTTTCCAGCTCAACGAGCATGTCCCCGGTATTGACCGGTTGGTTGTTCCTGACCAGGACCGATCTTATAGTTCCAGGGACTCGTGAAGAGATGATGTGGATGGCTCCTTCGACAAAGGCATCATCCGTCTT
>JBGMRC010000259.1:0-2183 GCA_048061075.1 bacterium
TGTTACTTGTCGCAATAAGTTCGTGAGCGACTTATTGCTCCCCGGGAAGCGAAAAACGTCGTTTCCGCTTCCCTCACGGATCAATTACTTGCTGTGCAAGTTATCGATCCGGGCGCCCACCCTCGGGCACGATGATAATGTCCTGTTGCGTATGTCATTGATCCGGGCGCCCACGCTCGGGCGCGATTGTAATGCTGAGCAAGTCATTGATTTGGGCGCCCCTCAATGGGCGCGTTGATGACTCCTTGCGAAGTCATCAAATTAAAAAAAGCCCGCTTCTGGCGAGCCTGGTCGCTTGTGGACCTCTCTTTAAAGCATCAATATCTTGCTCTTTAAAATTAAGATCTCGAAAGCAATTGAGGCTTTCCTCATCAACCTTACCAGATATTCCAGCTCTTCATCCTCAAGGTTACGGTTCCATGAAAAGCCCACAATTGCCGAGACGGTGTGCTTCCGCAGAACCAGTGGGCAGACTGCGATCTCCTCAGGGGGGGTTGCCGAGAGGGTCCTGAGCCATGAATTTGTAGAATACAGGTCCTTGCCGGATCCCCTGAAGACTGTCCTGGATTCCTGAATGAGGCTCAGGATGCTGTGGGACTCGAGTGCAAGATTCCATGAGCCGAAATCTCCGGACGGCTTCAGTTTGCCGCCGGACATCCATCCCATGGCCTCCTGTCCTTTGAGTATGAACATGAAAACATCGTCCAGGACTCTTAAACTTCCGCTAATGATCGTGTGGGCCACATCATCCCGGTTTGAAACCTCCATAAAGGATTTTGAAAAATCTTCTATGGTGAGGGCGTCCCCTTCCAGCAGTTCGTGGACTTCCAGATCATGAACCTGTTCAGCTTCTGTGCCTGTGGTCCTGTCGAACTGGTCAGGTGTTGCTGTAACTGAAATATAGCGAGCCTCTCTTTTCAGGTCATAGTAACGCTCAAGGGCCTGAGTGATCATGAGTTCGCTCCCTACGGCAGGTTTGACAACACTGTCTGTCCTGAAAGAAACCTCGTCGATAACATCCAGCCGGGTCGGGTCCCTCATGGCAAGAACGATCTTGTTTTTTTCCTTTTTCAGGGGGATTATGCGGTGCTGCTCGATGAGTTCTATGGGTACCGAGTCAAGGGCGTCCTGGTGTATATTTTCAAAATGGTGCTTTTCTGCGAAAGGTACGTTGTGCTGGGATGCAAGGACCTTGAGAAGGCTCTCCTCTTTTACGGCTCCCATTTCAATGAGGTTCGTGCCGAGTCGTCCACCGAAGATCACCTGTCTCTGAAGGGCCTCCTCCAAGAGTTGCATGGTTATGATGCCCTGTTCAATCAGCAGGCTTCCCAGATTCTTCTTCATGCTGAAGGTTTCCTTCTTCGTCAGTGAGCGGCTTTCTACCGAAAATTCGGGCTACCTGCACGCTTATCTCGAATAAAATTACAAGAGGCCCGGCCATCATAAGCTGCGTAGCCACATCCGGTGGAGTTAGGGCCGAGGACAGGATAAAAGCTATGACAATAGAGTACCGCCGGTTTTTAGCAAGCGTTTTATATGATAATAGACCGATCCTGGAAAGGAAATAGGATATTACCGGCATTTCGAAGACAAGGCCGAAGGCAAGGAGCAGCTTCGTGGCGAAAGAAAAGTATTCCCTTACAGAAGGGAAAGGCCTGATACCTTCGCTGGCAAAACCCATAAGATATTTGAAGCCAAAGGGAAATACGACAAAATAACCGAAAGATGATCCCGCGATGAAAAACAGGGTAGAAAAGATCACGAAAGGAACTACTACTACTTTCTCTTTTTTATAAAGTCCCGGAGCAACAAAGGCCCAGAACTGGTAAAAAATAACAGGCAGAGCCAGAAAGAAACCACCCAGTAAAGAAACCTTGAGATATGTGAAGAACGCTTCAGAGACACCTGTGAAGATCATCCAGGAGTTCTGTTCCGGGAGGGAACCCAGCAGGGGTATGGCCATGAACTCAAAGATCTTTTCCTTGAAAGCGTAATTGACGAGAAATCCCACTCCTACAGCAATGAAGCAAATGATAAAACGTTTCCGGAGCTCCTCGAGGTGAGCTGTGAAGGGAAGCTTCTTGTCAGTCATCCGTTTCTTCGTCTTCTGACACACCCCCCTCGATCTCGTCAGGGGAGTATGAGATCTTCGGATCCTCTTCCGGAGGAGGCTTTGGAGCGAC
>JBGMRC010000260.1:0-2169 GCA_048061075.1 bacterium
GCCGGCTCATAGCCTTTTTTTGAGATCTTCTCAATGGCATCGAAGGGATATCTGGTATCGCCCACCTGGGAAGTATATGAAAGGATTGCCTTTGTATCCGTTATGATCTTCGCGTCAGGTGAAAGCCATTCCATACTCCTGAGGGTCTCGGACAGTTCGAACCCGACAAGATAGTCCACCTCACCCTTGACTATAAGTGGCGCATGAACACAGGAACCGAACCTCACGTGGGATTCCACCCTCCCTCCCCTCTGGGACATACCGTGGACCTCGCTCTTCTTTACCTCATAACCGGCGTCCATCAGGACCGTAGCCAGCAGTTCGCTGGCGAGGATCGTCCCCTGCCCCCCGACACCGACTACAAGGATATTTACGGGCCTGTCCGGCGGCCGGTTCATTCGATCTCCCTGATCGCGTCGAATTTGCATACCTGGAAGCAGTGGCCGCATCCGGTGCACCCGGAAATATCGATAACCGGCTTTTCGTCAGGTGATGCGTCTTTTCTGGATATCACCGGGCATCCCAACCGGAGGCAGTCTTCGCAGTCGGTACACACCTCTTCGTCAATTAGGTAAGGCTTTTCGATCTTTACAGGTTGGTTCCTCAGGAGCATGCAGGCCCCCAAAACCACTATTACCGATGGAGCGTCCCTGTTTATCTCTTCATTCAGCACAGTTTCCATCTCATCAATGTCATAAGCATCCACCAGCCTCACGTGTTCTATACCCAGTCCCCTAAGGAGCAGGTCCCAGTCCACCTGTTTCGTCCTGTTGCCGATGATATCAAACCCGCTCCCGGGATGGTTCTGGCGACCGGTCATGGCTGTTGTGTAGTTGTCCAGTATAAGCACGGTTGAGGGGATGTTGTTGAATGCCATATTTAAAACACCGCCCATCCCGGCGTGCAGGAAAGTTGAATCTCCTATGACCGAAACAACTTTTCCATGCTCCTCAGGGAGGACAACCTCTATGCCCGCTGCCTGGTTGACACCGGCGCCCATACAGACCGTTGTATGGATCGCCGAAAGAGGCGGCGATACCGCAAGGGTATAACATCCGATGTCGCCTGCCACGAAGGTCTTGTTCTTTGACAGGAGATAGAAGATCCCACGATGGGGACAGCCGATGCACATCACGGGCGGACGCTGGGGCACCTCTTCAGTGTCTGCCGGTTGAGGCTTCATCTTGCCTTCACCGAGCACAGCGTCCCTGACTGTTCCAGTGTCTATCTCTCCGAACCTGGATATCAGGGATTTTCCCTCTACTTCGATACCTGTTATACGGATCCACTCTTCAAGATAAGGCTCCAGTTCTTCTACTACGATCAACCTGTCGACTTTTGAGGCGAAGTCCCTGATAAGTTCAGTGGGAAGGGGAAATACCAGGCCAAGTTTCAGGACGGACGCTTCCGGAAGGGCTTCCTTGACATAGTTATAGCTTACGCCGGACGTCACAACGCCCAGTGAAGTGCTTGCCATTTCGATCAGGTTGTATTTGCAGTTTTCGGAAAACTCTTCAACGCGGGCAACCCTTTTTTCCAGATCATGGTGTTTGAGCCTTGCGTTGGTGGGAACCATTACATATTTAGAGGGGTCCTTTACCAGGCCCGGCTCCACCTCACCGCTGTCAACTTGAATTTCATCCGCGCGGACCACCGACTTTCCGTGGGAGGTGCGGGTTGTTGTGCGGAGAAAAAACGGCAGGTCGAACCGCTCGCTCAGCTCAAAAGCCTCCCTGGTGTAATCCAGGGCCTCCTGGCTGTTTGCGGGCTCCAGCATGGGGATCCGCGCGAAGTGAGCGTAACGCCGGTTATCCTGCTCGTTCTGGGAACTGTGAAGTTCGGGATCATCCGCGGTCGCTATGACAAATCCACCCCGAACCCCTGTGTAGGCAAGGGTGAAAATCGGATCAGCAGCGACATTGACACCAACATGTTTCATGGCTGCCATGGTCCTGTGGCCGGCAAAAGAGACGCCACTGGCCATTTCCACGGCTATCTTTTCGTTTGGCGCCCAGAGAGGATTTGTGCCGCCCAGCCGCGCGTAACACTCCAGGATCTCGGTGCTGGGCGTACCGGGATATCCAGTAACAAGGGAGGTGCCCGCTTCAATAGCCCCGCGGGCTATGGCTTCATTACCTGAAAGGAAGTGACGTTTCAAAGCAGTTCTTC
>JBGMRC010000261.1:0-2166 GCA_048061075.1 bacterium
GCCCGTCACAGAAGGCCTCTTCCGGGTTATGGTGCACCTCGATCAGCAGGCCGTCCGCTCCCGCGGCAACAGCGGCCAGAGCCATAGAGGGCACGAGGTCAGCCCTTCCTACAGCATGGCTCGGGTCTACGATTATCGGAAGGTGGCTCATGGATTTAACCAGGGGTATGGCGGACAGGTCCAGCGTGTTTCTGGTTTCCGTCTCAAAGGTCCTGACACCTCTCTCACACAGGATCACGTCCTTGTTCCCCTCATCGAGAATGTACTCGGCTGACATGAGCAGTTCCTTGATCGTCGCCGAAAGGCCCCTCTTCAGGAGGATTGGCTTATCAATTTTCCCCACTTCCCTGAGAAGGGAGAAATTGGACATGTTGCGGGCGCCGATCTGAATAATATCCGCGTATTTGTAAACCAGATCTGAATCACGGGGATCCATGAGTTCGGTGATAACCAGCAGACCCGTCTCCTCCCTGGCCGCGGCAAGATATTCCAGGCCCTCTTTACCAAGACCTTGAAAGGCATACGGCGACGATCTCGGTTTGAACGCGCCTCCCCTCAGGAAAGCCCCGCCGCACTCGGCAACTACCCTTGCTACGGAAAGGAGGCCAGCCATGTCTTCAACGCTGCACGGCCCCGCCATTACGGCAATCTCATTCCCTCCAATGGTAACATCCCCGATACTGATAACCGTGTTTTCCTGTTGGAATTCCCTGCTGGCCAGCTTGAAGGGCTTGAGGATCGGCAGAACCTTCTCCACAGCCGGATATGCTGCAAGGGACGTTTCGCTGAGAAGCCTCTCATCGCCGATGGCGCCGATTATAGTTCTTTCCTCACCTTTTGACAGGTGTACTTTCAGCCCCATCTTCTCGAGCTTCTCGCTTATGTAATCGATGTCTTTCTGGTCGGATCCCGGTTTTAGAACGATTATCATTTATGGTTACCTCATTTCTCTTTCTGGATCTCGGTCAGAGCCTCAAGGAAGAAGTCGTTCTCCTCAGGCAAGCCTACCGTTACTCTGATGTATCCGGGCAGGCCGTACGCATCCATTGCCCGGACAATAACCCCCCTGTCCAGCAGGGTTTCAAAAATCTCGCCACCGGGAAGGCCGGCAAGGTCTATTAACAGGAAATTGGCCGCTGAGGGAACTGTGTTGAATCCCAGTGATCCTATTCGGGCCTCAAGCCTCTTCATTTCGGTGCGGTTAAGATCCAGGGTTTTTTCCAGGAAATCCCCGTCGGATACAGCCGCCACAGCGGCTGCCTGGGCTACGCTGTTGACGTTGAAAGGCTGCCGGACCCTGTTTATCAGCTGGGCCAGCTGCCGGGGCATGAGGGCGTAGCCCACCCTGAGCCCGGCCAGACCGTAGGCCTTTGAGAATGTTCTCATGACAACCAGATTCCTGCCTTCCTTTAAGAGAGACACTCCGTCCGGAAAATCCGGCACGTCCCGGGCATACTCATAATAGGCCTCATCAAGCACCGGCAGGACACCTTGGGGAAGACCGTCCAGAAAATTCACCAGTTCCCCTGTTTTGACAAAAGTTCCGGTTGGATTATTGGGGTTTGAGATGAACACCAATTTCGTTCTCTCGGTGATGGAACCCGCCATGGCGGGAAGGTCGTGCTTCAGATCGCCGTCTAGTGGGACCTCTATCCCCCTGGCTCCGTGGGCCAGTGTTGCAAGACGATAAACGATGAACGCAGGCCAGGCGTAAACAGTTTCGTCGCTATCTGCAAGTAGAAGCTGGGCGAGGAGCTCCAGTATTTCATTGGAGCCGTTTCCCAGGACTATCATCTCTTCGGCCACGTTCAGGCTTTCGGAAAGAACCTTCTTCAGGTAGAATCCACCGCCGTCGGGGTACCTGCCCAGATCATCCAGCATCCGGGCCACGGCATCCCTTGCCGCTGGAGAAGGACCCAGCGGATTTTCATTGGAGGCGAGCTTCACTATCCTTTCAAGCCCCTTCTCCCGGACCAGTTCCTCAATTGGCTTCCCAGCCTGGTACGGTATTATTTCCTCTACTGATTTGTGAACAGGCTTGAATTGTGATTGTTTGGTTTTTTTTACCATCGTAAGTCCTTATGTTGATTATTGTGTTCCCTGCTATTGAATAAAGTTGTTTGTTGTTAGTTGTCGGTGGTTGGTTAACTTTCAACTTTCAACTTT
>JBGMRC010000262.1:0-2145 GCA_048061075.1 bacterium
CCTACCCCGATACCACTCAATAGTCCTTCTCAGCCCATCCTCGAAGGAGATCTGAGCTGTAAATCCGAACTTTTCGGCCGCCCGGCTTGTATCCAGGCACCTTCTTGGCTGACCGTCCGGCATCTTCGCGTCCCAGACGACTGAACCTTTAAACCCTGTAAGGTTCACGATGAGCTCCACGAGATCCCTTATGCTGATCTCCTGGCCCGATCCCAGGTTGACGGGCGCGGGTTCATCATACTTCTGCGCAGCCAGAACGAGGCCCCTCGCGCAGTCCTCAACGTACAGGAACTCCCTGGTTGGCGTACCGGTACCCCAGACAACTATTTCCGCCGCTCCTTCTTCCGACGCGTCCACACATTTTCTGATGAGCGCAGGAATAACGTGTGAGTCTTCAAGGTCGAAGTTGTCTCCGGGTCCGTAGAGATTGACAGGGAGGATATATATGGCGTTGAAACCATACTGCTCCCTGTATGCCTGTGCCTGGACCAACAGGGCTTTTTTCGCGATACCGTAGGGTGCGTTGGTTACTTCAGGATATCCGTCCCATATCTCGTCTTCCCTGAAGGGAACTTTCGCGAAATTAGGATAGGCGCAGACTGTCCCGACCTGCAGGAACTTCTCAACGCTCCCCAGGCGCGATGCCTCCATGAGTTGGGCACCCATCATAATGTTGTCATAAAAGAGTACCCCGGGATTTCTCAGATTGAATCCGATACCCCCTACGCTGGCGGCCAGATGAATGACGATGTCAATGCCATCGACGGCTTGCGCGCAATCTTCCCACCTGCGAAGGTCGGTCTCCGGAAAGAGAGGCACAACTATATCTTCCCGGTCAACTCCCTCCCTTTCCAGTTCATCCAGAAGGAAACCGCCCAGAAAACCGGCGCCGCCGGTAACCAGAATTTTTTTGCCTTTGAGATTCATATAACCAGACCTTTATGCAAAAAAATTGTTCAAAGTTGAACGTTAAATGTTTAACGTTGATTTTAAAGGATGCGAATAAAATGAACTTTGAACGTTCAACTTTCAACTATCTTTACACTACATCCTGCCAAGCCACTTGAAATCCTTTTCTTCAAGGATCTTGATTCCCTCACCGACAGGAGTCAGGCCGATGTCTTCCATATCAGCGTCGATCATGATCCTGACAAGTTCCTTAAAATCCACTCTGGGCTTCCAGCCAAGAGCTTTCCTTGCCTTTGAAGCATCCCCTGTCAGAACATCCACCTCGGTCGGTCGAAAATATCTGGGATCTATTTCAATATGATCCTTGTAATCAAGGTCCGCGTAAGAGAATGCCTCAAGGAGAAACTCCTCCACGGAGTAAGTATTCCCGGTCGCGATAACATAATCATCGGGTTCATCCTGCTGAAGCATCATCCACATCGCCTCAACATAATCAGGCGCAAAACCCCAGTCCCGCTTTGACTTGAGATTACCGAGGAAAAGCTTCTCCTGTTTCTTCGCGAGGATATTCGCAATGGCCCTTGTTATCTTCCTCGTGACAAAGGTCTCTCCCCTCCTGGGGCTCTCGTGGTTAAAGAGGATGCCGTTACAGGCATATAGATCGTAACCCTCCCTGTAATTTACGGCCATCCAGTATGAGTAGACCTTTGCGGCGGCATACGGACTTCTGG
This sequence comes from bacterium, assembly GCA_048061075.1. Lineage (GTDB taxonomy): Bacteria > BMS3Abin14 > BMS3Abin14 > BMS3Abin14 > BMS3Abin14 > SZUA-178. Next base: position 1,641 of record JBGMRC010000262.1, read on the forward strand.
GATAGAAGGGGGTGCTCTCGGACTGGGGCGGGGGTGAATTACCGAACATCTCGCTGCTTGAGGCCTGGTAGTAGCGCGTCTTGATGCCGCTGCGCCTGATTCCTTCCAGAAGCCTCATTGTCCCAAGACCTGTAATATCACCTGTATATTCAGGGATGTCGAAGCTTACCCTGACGTGGCTCTGTGCGCCAAGATGGTAGATCTCATCGGGACTGATATTGTAGATAAGGTTATCGATCTGGCTGGAGTCGCTCAAATCACCGTAATGGAGAAAAAAACTTACATTGTTCACATGCGGATCGACATAAAGGTGATCGACCCTGTCAGTATTAAAAGTGCTCGCCCTTCTTATGATCCCGTGCACTTCGTAGCCCTTGTGTAACAGGAGCTCGGCCAGATAAGAACCATCCTGCCCCGTGATCCCTGTTATAAGCGCCTTCTTCAAAATAGTCTCTCCTGTTTTGATCTGGTTCCAGGTTCCATGTTCCAAGCTCTTCCTCTCCCC
>JBGMRC010000263.1:0-2133 GCA_048061075.1 bacterium
CGAAAGATCAGAAGCCGTGTCAAGCGTCAGATGGAACGCACCCAGAAGGAATACTACCTGAATGAGCAGATGAGGGCGATCCAGAAGGAGCTCGGTGAAAAGGACGAGAGCAAAGCTGAGATCCAGGAGCTTGAAGAGAAGATCAAAAATGCCGGCATGCCCGAGGAAATCAACGAAAAGGCGGAAAAGGAACTGCGCCGCCTTAAGATGATGGCTCCCATGGCCGCCGAGGCAACTGTGGTACGCAATTATATCGATTGGCTCATATCGATCCCTTGGAAGGACAGGACCGAGGATGAGACTGATATCAACAAGGCTGAACAGATCCTGGAAGAGGATCACTATGGGCTGCAGAAGGCCAAGGAAAGGATCCTTGAGTACCTGGCTGTTCATCAGCTTGTCGGTAAACTTAAAGGCCCTATCCTCTGTTTCGTGGGCCCGCCTGGAGTGGGAAAGACTTCCCTTGGCAAATCGGTGGCTCGTGCCCTGGGCAGGAACTTCATACGCCTGTCTCTCGGCGGAGTAAGGGACGAGGCCGAGATCCGCGGGCACAGGAGGACCTATATCGGGGCCCTTCCCGGCAGGATCATACAATCCATGAAGAAAGCCAAGACAGTCAATCCGGTTTTCCTCCTGGATGAAGTGGACAAGATGAGCATGGATTTCAGGGGCGATCCTTCTTCCGCCCTGCTGGAGGTGCTGGACCCTGAACAGAACAACGCCTTTTCCGACCATTACCTGGAAGTGGATTACGATCTTTCAGAGGTGATGTTCATAACAACGGCTAATTCGCTGGATCCGATCCCGGCGGCTTTAAGGGACCGGATGGAGATCATACGTATTGCGGGTTACACTGAACCTGAAAAGCTCAATATCGCGAAGAATTTTCTCGTGAAAAAACAGCTTGAAGCTAACGGTCTGACACCTGAGCAGGTACATTTTATCGATAACGGGCTGTTGACCGTCATTCGCCATTTTACCAGGGAAAGCGGTGTGAGAAACCTCGAACGGGAGATCGCTTCCATCTACAGAAAAGTGGCTCGTGATGTTGTGAAAATGGGCAAGAAAAAAACCAAACAGATAAGGATCACCGAAAAAGCGGTCAATAAATATCTGGGTGTCCAGAAGTTCAAGTACGGAATGGTAGAAGAAAAAGACAGGATCGGCCTGACAACTGGTCTTGCCTGGACAGATACTGGAGGAGAACTGCTCCAGACCGAGGTGTCTATCATGGACGGCAAGGGCAACCTGACCCTGACGGGTAAACTGGGCGAAGTGATGCAGGAATCCGCAAGGGCGGCACTGAGCTATATCCGCTCCAAGGCAGACGACCTTGACATACCCAGGGATTTCTATCAGCAAGTTGATATTCACGTGCACGTACCTGAAGGGGCCATTCCCAAAGACGGTCCTTCCGCAGGTATCACCCTGGCGACGTCCCTGGCATCTGCGCTCACCGCACGCCCTGTCAGGCATGACCTGGCCATGACGGGTGAGATCACCCTGAGGGGCAGGATCCTTAAAGTCGGCGGGCTCAAGGAAAAACTTCTCGCCGCCAACAGGGGTGGAGTCACCGAAGTCATCATTCCAAAAGAGAGCGAGATGGACCTCGAGGACGTGCCGAAGGAGATCCTCAAGGGTCTTACTATCCACAGCGTTGAGAGCATGGACACCGTACTTAAAATGGCACTCAAAGAATCAATAGAGGAAGATCTGATACCACCTCTCAGGGACAGGAAGACCGATGGTATGAGCCCGGATCACGATTCCCTGCAGCCCCATTGACTATCAGATCAGCAGCCCTGATAACGCAAACAACTAGTTTGTTGACAACGCAGGGTCAGATCATTATAAGTATGTGTCCCGAGGGCGGTTAGCTCAGTTGGGAGAGCACCGGCCTTACAAGCCGGGGGTCACAAGTTCAAGCCTTGTACCGCCCACCATGTTAACAACCCCAGGTTATCAGCGGGGAGAAAATACAGGGGTCGTAGTTAAGTTGGTTATAACGCCGGCCTGTCACGCCGGAGGCCGCGGGTTCGAGTCCCGTCGACCCCGCCAGAAATTAAAAGGGCTGCATAAAATGCAGCCCTTTTTTTGGTTCATCTACCGATTAGTTTCGCAACCCCCGCAACC
>JBGMRC010000264.1:0-2132 GCA_048061075.1 bacterium
CCCGGAGCCGCGACAGCAGCCGGTAAAAGTCTCGAGTTTTTCTCGAGTTCAGATCCTGGGAGGCAGGGAGCTTTTCAGAGAGCCTTCTACGCTCCGTATCCAGCAGTATCGGGTCCTGAAGCCCGGCTCCTGGAAATCGCCCCTCGTCAAGACCAACGATATAGGTGTTTGAGCGTCCGGAGTGGCCGCCGGCAAGAAGATGCGCAACGTGGATCTTGCCCGGCGAAGGACCACTGCCAGCGATACGCACCTGTTCCGGCAGACCGGCAAGCCACTGAATGATGTCAAAGTTAAATGGCCCGGGGAACATGCCAACCCATTCGGCCATCTCACAGATCTCTTCGACGAGATGTTTTTGGCTGTAACCATCAAGCCTGTCCGCGCACCTCGCAAACTCGTTAAGGAATGTTTCCGCGCATTTCAAGGTCTGTGCAGGGTTCCCCCATCTGTCCGGCAGTATGGCCAGCAGGTCATGAGTGAATCCGCGGAGGACTAATGCGGCTTCCAGGTCATCCGCAAGCTCCAGGGCAATTGCCTCTCCCTCTTCGTCTACCTGCCGAACCTCCATGCGTCTCTTCAAGGCCGCTGCCTGTCTGTCAAGGATGGACAAGATGGTGTCCCTGCCGCCGGCAGGAACCAGCTTCTGCAGCAGAGCTGCAAGCCTGGCAAAGGGGATATCACGAGGGTTATCAGTTACCGTCAGAAGCCCGTCCGAGAGCATTCTGGAAAGAACAGTTGCAGACCATCCACTCCTGCTCCAGCGTATCAGAGATGAAAGGGCCCTGCCGGGACGTGACATGCCGGCAGGTATTCCCTCCGCGAATGTAACCGGAAGGTTGTCCAGATCGCTGCCTTCACCAGTGTGTCTTATGATCGTCTCAAAGATAAGTGGTACGTACGTTCCGGTGTCGGTGTGCAGGACCTCAACGCTGTCAAAAGGGATCTTCGCTGCCAGGCAGCGCCTCAGAACGCCCCTAATCTCATTGATCTCACCAACAGCGTTAAACATGGCCATCCGGACCAGCTCCGGGTCGCCGTTTGTGTCCTCACCGGGCGTTTTCCATTTCAACCGGGGGAGCTGCCGGAGCCTTTCTCTGGCCTTTCCGAGATCAGGTTCCGGGTTGTCGCAGGGAAGGATGATCTTCACGCTGTCGGGAACCGACCCCAAAAGCTCCTGTTCGAAGGCGCCAAACTCGGCATCCTCCGGTATGAGGATGCGAATATCGTTTCGGGCTGCCGCCGGACCTTTTTCCAGGGTGCTTACGGCAAGGGCGAGAACGCCAGCGTAATCCATCAGGCCGTTTTTTATAAGGACGCTGCTGTATTCTTCAGCCAGGGAGATGATCTCCCTTCCCTTTGAAACGGTTGTGAACGAGTCAGGATTCAGAGCTTCAGTGGCAAGCCCAGCGAGCCGCAGGTCACCTACCGCCTTTGCCATTGCCTCTATCAATCCGGTACTGGGCTTCAGGGATGAAAAGTACCCCCCCTTCTCTTTGATAACCCTGGTCCATGAATCGTTTATTAATACCTGTATGCCCTTTGCCGTGATGATCTTAAGCCCCTTCTTCGCGATCCTGGGCCCGGCTATTTTCAGGGCGAGTCCCATCATGGTGGTTGGGGCAAGGTTCAGGACGCCCCGGCCCTGCCTGGCGGCGAGTTCTATCCACTGGTGGCCAACCCGTAAAGAAGGGGCGATCAGCCACTTCTCCTCCAGGAGATGATCCTGACAGACGCTGGCCAGGGAATTAATGAATCGATTCAAGGAATTCCACCAACTAATTGGGGGATAGACCATTAATTTTAGGTTCGATGATCCCTCTGTCGCCCTCCCACGATATCCGCGCCGCGGACTCTGGTATCGCTCCGGTAATGGAATCGAATACGGCACGGCCTTCCGGTCCTGGGAGCAGGCGGGGCTTGAAGGCTACCTTCTCGTTGTCCACGAGAAGCGGGTATATTTCCAGCTTAGTGGAGGTTCCATCGGCCCCGATAAAGGCCTTTACCATAAGGCCCTCAGTGGCGTTACTGCTGTAAGATCCGAAGGAAAAATTGCCGAGACTGTACAGGATAGGCCTGCCGCGGTAGATCTCGATGGGCTGAGGGACGTGGGGATGGTGACCCACAACCAGGTC
>JBGMRC010000265.1:0-2127 GCA_048061075.1 bacterium
TCTCCCACCAGGGGAGAGGATGTGGAGGTAGGTGAAATAACATGAACAATACGATCAGAACTACACTACTACTTGGCGCGCTTACGGGTATTCTTCTGTTTTTCGGTTCTGTTTTCGGCGGTAGGGCCGGCATGGTGTTCGCTTTCGGGTTCGCCGTTATCATGAACATGGGAGCTTACTGGTACTCTGACAAGATAGTTCTCAGGCTTTTCAAGGCTCAGCCGGTGAGCGAGACTCAGGATCCGTCGCTTTATCGTATTGTCAGGGATCTATCCACCCGGGCGGGTCTTCCCATGCCCCGTGTATATCGCATTCCCAATCCTTCGCCCAATGCCTTTGCCACCGGTCGGAACCCCGAGAACGCGGTGGTGGCGGTTACTGACGGGATCAGGGAGCTTCTGACTGATGATGAGTTGGCTGGTGTTATCGGTCACGAACTTGCCCACATAGGGCACAGGGACATTCTTGTTTCTTCGATCGCCGCGACTCTTGCCGGCGCCGTAATGATGCTTGCCTACATAGCGAGGTGGGCTTTTTTCCTGGGCGGCAGGGGGGATGAGGACAGAAATCCCATTGGCGCCCTTGCTCTTGCGATCCTCGCGCCGATCGCGGCTGTTATCATCCAGATGGCGATTTCCAGGTCCAGGGAATATCAGGCTGACGCGACCGGTGCGAAGATAGCCGGCAGCCCGTTGCCTTTAGCTTCCGCTTTAGAGAAGCTCTCCGCGGCGGCCAAGGGGATACCAATGGAAGCCAATCCAGCGACTTCTCACATGTTTATTGTCAAACCGTTCTCCGGTAGAAGTCTGCTGCAGCTGTTTTCCACGCATCCGCCGGTGGAAAAGAGGATCGCGAAATTAAAAAATCGATCGTAAGAGCCTTTTTACAACCAGATCATACCTGCGAGGGGAGAAGAGGAGGAATGATTACATGAATAAGGCGTTTCGAGGGATAACTGTTGGCCTGGTGGCGGTAACTTTTCTCGTGATCGGGCTGGTTATTGCTTCTCAGCTCTCATTTACCCCACCCACCGAGGCAGGGCAGAAATCACTATGGAAGGATGGAAGTTCCGAAAGCTCCACGTCCCGACCAGGTTCTTTTGCGGACCTTGCGGAGGAGCTGTCCCCGGCAGTTGTCAATATCAGTACAGCTACAGTTGTCAAGGAAAGATCCAGCGATCTGGGCAGACAGAACCCCTTCGGGGACAGGAGCCCCTTCCGCGACTTTTTCGGGGACGAGTTTTTCAGGCGATTCTTCGATGGACCCAAACAGCCCCGTACACAGAGGAGCTTAGGTTCCGGGTTTATCATCAACGAGGAGGGATATATTATCACTAATAACCACGTGGTGGACGGCGCCGATGAGATCGTCGTGATCCTCAAGGGGGGGGATGAATATCCGGCCAAGGTGATAGGAAAAGACAAGAAAACCGACCTCGCCCTGATCAAGATCGAACCTAAAAACGGTCTGCCGATCACGAAATTGGGAGATTCGGACAAGTCCCGTGTGGGAGACTGGGTGCTCGCCATCGGTAACCCCTTCGGCCTCGGACACACTGTGACAGCAGGAATTATCAGCGCCAAGGGGCGAGAGCTGGGAGCCGGTCCATATGACGACTTCATCCAGACCGATACGGCCATCAATCCGGGGAGCAGCGGCGGCCCCCTCTTCGATATGGCGGGTAACGTAATAGGCATAAACTCGGCGATCTACACCAGAAGCGGGGGGTACCAGGGAGTGGGTTTTTCAATTCCCATCAATCTGGCGAAAAACATCATCACCCAGTTAAAGGGGGAAGGTACCGTCACCAGGGCCTGGCTCGGGGTCCTTATTCAGCGAATTACACCCGAACTTCAGGAAAGTCTGGATCTGAAGACCAGGAGGGGCGCCCTCGTGGCTGACGTAGTTGAGAACGGCCCTGCCGCCAAGGTGGGCATAAAGAGAGGCGATGTAGTTATCAGCTTCAACAGCCAGGATGTTGACAGCCAGCATGAGCTTCCCACTATGGTCGCGTACCTGCCCGTGGGTAAGGAGGTCGAAGTTGTAGTCATCAGGGGTGGCAAGAAGAAGACTTTCAAGGTCGTTCTTGAGCAGATGGAGGATGAACCTGTGATCGCCGGTAAATCC
>JBGMRC010000266.1:0-2126 GCA_048061075.1 bacterium
TTTCATTGCCCCTTTCCTACAACAGGAAGAAGAAAAAAGAGGTACCCTATTTTCTCCCGTTCCAGACCGCTCTTTTTGCCGTTGCTGCCCTCGCGGTGAAGGTCCTTTTCGAGATTGTTCCCCTTATGCCGCTGCTTTTTTTCGCTGGCTTTCCCTTAAGTGTCTACCGGAACAGGTTCAATAAATCCTGGATTCCCGGTGCCGCCCTCGGCACTGTGGCGTTGGGCCGGTGGGTTTTCCATAGAAATTGGGACCTGCTGCCCTGGACAGCGATCTTCCTGATCTTCAGCCTTTACCTTGCATGGATACTTTCCAGACAGGAGGCAAGCTATAAAGATCTGAAAAAAAAGCACGAAAGGATGATAAGCGACGCGAGCCGGGTAAGCAGCAGGGCTTCTCACGTGGACTTCGGTCCGGATGACCTTCCGAAAAGAAGAGAAATGGCCACATCAGCGGCTATTGAGGAAGATGACCTTCTACAGATGTTTCTGCTGGTGGGGTCAAGGCTCATGAACGCCAGAACGGGACTGCTCCTGGTTCCCGATGTATCGGGCGGTTACCAAATAAGGGCGGCGGTTTCCAAAGGGTACGCTGATAGCCTGAACGAAGATCTCATTTCGGGAGATAAGGGCATCCTGTACCTTGCTCTCCAAAGATCAGGTTTTCTGTGTGTCTCCGACTGGACCCGATCGGAAGATTCCTCGGAATCGATCCCCTTCTACACCGAGAGTGTTAAGATCAGGTCCTTTATCCTCAAGGCTGTTTATGCGCAAAAGAGTGAAGGCGGACAGCAGATGCTTGGGGAAGGTAATGTTAAATGCATTCTTTATTTCGACAGCCCTGAACCCGAGATCTTCAACGATCAGGATTGGCAGCGAAAGCAGATCTCTGATGTCGCGGAATCGATCTCCCGGGCAATGGACCGGAGCAGCATGATCCACGCCATGAGCAGCGCTCTGGCAGTCAAAACAACACTGGAAGAGTACGCGAAGTCCCTCACAGAGGACCTTGATGTATCCAAGATCATTGCAAGAGCAAAGGGAGCTATCGAAAGCATCGTTAAGGATCCTGGGGGGATCGCCGTACTCATAGGTGGCAGGGGGGAGCTTGCAGTCCATACCACCGGTGCGATGCTGGAGGATCTGGAAGGTCAGGAAATACATGAAAGCGAACCGAGCCATATAGGATTTCTTTCCAGAAACGAGAGCAATACCGATCTGATTTACATGAAAAAACAGAGAAAGGGGACCCCTTATTTCCGTGAAAATGAAAAATTGGGCAAGGCAGCTTCTTTCGTGGCCGTAAAGGCTACAACGAAAGACGACAGGGGCGGTCGGTTAAAGGTTATTCTTGCTGTACTTTCCAGGAACGAGGGCGCATTTGATAATGATACCAAGAGCGACCTGCACATGATCGCTGATATTACTGCCCCTGTGCTTGCTAATGCGCTGCTGCATCACAGGGTAAGGGAGATGTCCCGCAGAGACGGCCTCACGGGACTACTGAACCACCGTGTTTTCCACAGGGTCCTCGAGAACAGGATGAAAGAAACGGATCGTGGATACATAAAGGGGCTCGCGGTTCTTATGGTGGATGTGGACAACTTCAAGACGATCAACGACACTTACGGCCATCCTGTTGGAGATGAGGTGCTCAGGGAGTTAGCCGAGCGACTGAGTGGAGGGCTCAGGGAACTGGATACGGTTGCGCGGTACGGCGGCGAGGAGTTTGCTGTAATACTGCACAACCTGCCCCGAAAGCAGGCTTCGAAGATAGCCGAAAAGCTCAGGGAATCCATTTCAGGCAAGGCCTTCAAAACCAACGCCGGAGACCTGGACCTGACGGTCAGTATAGGATATTCCCTTTTCAGGGAGGGTGATGATATAACCCTCCAGGAATTGGTTGGCAGGGCCGACAAAGCTCTATATGAGGCGAAACAATCCGGCAGGAACAGGGTAGTGGGGGACATTGAGATCATGTAATTGGGCGAGGGGTCAGGTCCTGCCTTCTTACCTTTTGCAAAACAATTTTCTCAAAAAGGTAAGAAGGCAGGACCTGACCCCATGAGCAAACACGGGAGGACAAATATAATGTTGAAGGTTGCAGCAATACAGTTCGCAGCCAGA
>JBGMRC010000267.1:0-2124 GCA_048061075.1 bacterium
AAGAAACCGGAGGCGTATATGTAATACGCCGAGGATTTCAGAAGGGCGATAACGCAGTAGACAGTGTGCTATGGAAGGCCGGTTATCCTGAAGTGCCCCTTTTAAGTTCGATCAACACCATCTTCGCAATAGCTTTTAGTGTCTCGAAAACACCGATACCCTCAGGGGCGACTGCTTCAAAGGCGGGGACGTTGCGGGAGTTTAATGCTTTTTGAAGTTCTTCAGTACCTATGACATTTGGAAGGTCTCTCTTGTTCCATTGAAGGACGAGGGGGATCTTGTCCAGATCGTAGCCCTGCTCCCTCAGGTTGATCCTGAGATTTTCAAAGCTCTCCATGTTTGCCTCCATCCGCTCCATTTGGCTGTCGGCTACGAAAACAACTCCGTCTACACCTTTTAGTATCAGCTTTCTGCTCGCATCGTAGAAAACCTGGCCGGGTACGGTGTAGAGATGAAATCTCGTCTTGAAACCCCTTATATCTCCCAGGGAAAGGGGAAGGAAATCGAAAAACAGGGTTCTGTCCGTTTCAGTCGCGAGGCTGATCATCTTGCCCCTGGCCTGAGGATTGGTTTTCCTGTAAATGAACTGCAGGTTCGTGGTTTTCCCACAAAGGCCGGGACCGTAGTAAACGATCTTGCAATTGATCTCCCTGGATGAGTAATTGATGAAGGACATTATTTGGCAGGTACCTCTTTAACTGAACAGGTTCTCAATGTCGTCGTCGGTAATTTCCGCAAAGGGCGAATCCACACCCAGTCCTGAGTTCGTTTCCTTCGTTTTCTTGTCTATATCCTCGAAAATCTTCTCCAGTTCGGTTCCGGCCTTCTTGACCCTGAGCCTGACCAGTCCAAGAGAGCTTTTCTCATCAAAAATAACCACCAGGATAACCCTGTGATCGATAATGGATATATGTATGTTATCTTTCTCCCCTTCGTGGAAAAGAATGGTAAATTCTTTCTCGCCTATAAGCTTTGCCAGCCCGCCGGTGGCCGCTATATTGCCCGCTGTCAGCGAGGCCAGGGAAGTAGTGTCTATACCCGCAGTGGTTCCGGAACTTGTTATTAGCTGCCCGTTTTTGTCCACTAGAAAAACGACCTTGGCATTGGCTTCCGAAACAAGACGAACGATAGCATCTGTTACTTGTTTGTATTCTTCTTCATACAGCACGAGGTTGGGCAACATATTTTTTATCCCGATCGATCCATTAATTAAATAATTGTGAAAAACCACTCCCCAAAGTTCTCTTAAAGGGTATACAAGAAAAATACGTAAGTATCAAGGGCTTACAACTCCTGACGACCATCTATCGACAGTCCTATGGTGACACTGTCAGCGTGTTCCAGGCTGCCGCCAACTGGTATCCCCCTGGCTATCCTGGTTACTTTCACCCCTGTGGGTTTCACCAGGTCCGCGATGTATGAAGCCGTTGCCTCACCTTCCACATCCAGATTCGTGGCAACTATCAGCTCCTTCGTCCCCTCTTTTTTTATCCTGTCAAAAAGCTCCCCTATTCTTATGTCCTCCGGACCCACACCTTTCATGGGGGACAGTACTCCTGCAAGGACATGGTATGTTCCCTGGAACTGTCCTGTACTTTCTATCGCAAAGAGATCCTGTGGTGACTGTACAACACACATCCTTTCGCTGACCCTGTCCGGATCACTGCAGATCTCGCACAATTCCCCTTCGGACAGGTTGAAGCAACGTGAGCAGTTAACTATAACCCTTTTCATCTCCGTCATTGCCGCTGCCAGGGACTCGGCACGCTCATTTGGAGCGCGAAGCAGGAAAAACGCGAGCCTCTGGGCGTTCTTCGGGCCTATGCCTGGCAGCTTTTTGAGTTCCTCGATGAGTTTAATAAGGGAAGTCGGATAGCGCATATCGATCTAGAATATATCCGGCAGAGGAAGTCCTCCGGTTATCTTTGCCATTTCTTCAGACATCATCTCCCTGCTCTTCTTTATGGCTTCGTTTACGGCTGCCCGAACCAGATCCTCGAGCATTTCCACATCGTCAGGGTCAACAGCTTCCGGTGCTATCTTCAGCGAGACGATCTCCTGATTTCCGGTAACTGTTGCCGTCACCATACCTCCACCGGCAGATGCTTCGACCTCTTTTTCTGC
>JBGMRC010000268.1:0-2091 GCA_048061075.1 bacterium
AGCCTTAACGTCCTCCTCAAGTCCACAATGATCTACAGCCTGAACCTGGAGATGAACTCTGCGCTGAAGGTCGTTATGAACCTTGCGGGCGATATTATCAGTCACAGCAAGGCCATTTTTTATTATCTGGAGGAGGATGGAAGGCAATACTATCCAGTGCTCACAAATGGCTTCTCTGAGCCGCTGCCCCAGGCCCTCAATTCAGGAAATATTATTCTCGACTGGACGATAGAGAGCAAGCAGCCTGTGGGGATAGGCGAAGCTGACTCTGTAGATCTTGAACGCTTGATGAGCCTGGTGGGGTGTCGTTCGGCTGTATCTATCCCGATCCTGGTTGAGAGCAAGGTCCTGGGCGTTCTGCAGCTCTTCAGCATAACGCCACAGCATTTCAGTAAGGAAACTGTCCGGCTCCTCTGGATACTGACCATGCAGATGGAGGGATTATTTCACCGCATCCAACAGGATGCCTACGCGCCGTCACCCGGGAGGGAAACCATCGAAGGGCTTCCCGACCGTCCTCTCTTTGAAGCTAATCTTGAAAAGGAACTTGTTCGGTCGAGGCGCAGCAAGCGTCCCTTCAGCGTATTACTGGTAGAGATAGACCATCTGGATCGCCAGACAAAGGAACTCATGTCCATTGAGGTGGATCTGCTTGTTAATGAGGTTATTTCTATAATCAACAATGTGAAACGCAGCATAGATTTTGTCGCCCGTTTCTCGGAAAGCAGGATCGCCATGATCCTTTCTGAGGCTGATGAAAAAAACGGTTATTTATTTGCCAATCGGATAAATACCGCTGTCGGCGCCGCGAATTTGACAGGCTCTTCGGATCAGGCAGGTACCAGGATCACCATCAGCACAGGTGTTGCCTCCTACCCCAAGCTGCAGACTGTGCCTGACCTCCTTCTTGGCTGTGAATATGCTCTCCAGGTCGCCAGAGACACGGGCGGAGACAGGGTTGAGACATACAAGGCTCCAGGTGTGGAGCGTGAAAAAAAGCCTGTAGCCATGGATGCGTATGATCTGCTCGATACCATTGGTAACTTCTTCGACATGGATGTATTGATCAAACAGCTTGTGGAGTTCTTTTCCAGGCTGAGCGGCGCCCGGAGAGTGTCGATCCTTGTATCGGACGAATTGAACGAGAGGCTGCTGTTTAAACACGGGATCGGCTTTCAGGGCTTTGAGGATGATGTGCGTTCCATCTCTATAGATTCTGAAGAGAGTATTTCCTGGAAGGTCATGAAGAGCAGGCGCCCGCTGATAATTTCCGATATCGATCAGGCGATCCCCAACCGGCCCAAGCGGAAACTGAACTATACATCTCCTTCTTTTATCAGTGTCCCTCTGATCCATAACGGCCAGGAGGTCGGAGTGATAAACTTCAGCAACAGGGAAGGCGGCACTGCCTTCAGCCAGGCTGACCTGCACAAACTGATCCCGCATACAAGGATAATCGCCAGGCTCCTCGCTGAAGGACGGCGTTTTACGGTCGCGCAGAATGAGTTCTTCACCAGCACCGCGGAGGCCCTGTTGGGTATCGCGGAGAGTAAAAGCCCGTATCTTGCGGGTCACAGCGACAGGGTGTCCGGTCTTGCCTTCGGACTCGCGAAGCAGATGAATTTCTCTGAAGTGGATGCAAAGATCATGGGAGATTCGGGCAGGTATCACGATCTGGGCAGAATTGCTGTTGATGAGGCCATGCTGAGCAAGGAAGGGCCCCTGAAGGACGACGAAAGGGTCATCGTTAATCAGCACCCCTTGTGGAGCTCCAGAATTCTCGAGACTATTCCGGGCCTGTCTGTCGATCTGGAGGCGATTAAGTGCCACCACGAGCATTTTAATGGAAAGGGGTATCCAGGAGGACTGATGGGCGAGGAAATCCCCCTGGGGGGCCGTATATTGGCTGTAGCGGACGCTTATGATGCCATGACCACCGAAAGACCCTTCCGCACGGCCATGACCCACAAAGAAGCCCTGAGCGTCCTGGACCAGAAGAGCGGGACCCAGTTCGATACGAAGGTCGTGGAAGCGTTTAAAAAGATAGATATCGAGCATTAGGAGTTGGAGGGGAAGTAGGTAAAATCAGGA
>JBGMRC010000269.1:0-2045 GCA_048061075.1 bacterium
CATGCACATCGCCGTAATAGGAACAGGCTACGTAGGACTTGTCACCGGCACATGTTTCGCCGAATTCGGGGTAAATGTTACTTGCGTTGACAAGGATGAAGGCAAGATAGCCGATCTGAAAAAGGGCACGATCTCCATCTATGAACCCGGTCTGGAGGAGCTTGTAAAGAAGAATGTAGATCAGGGCAGGCTTAATTTCACCACGGACATCGCTGAAGGGGTCCAGCAGGCGCTTGTTATCTTTATAGCAGTGGGAACACCACCAAGGGGCGACGGAAGTGCCGACCTGAAATACGTTGAGGCGGTAGCCGAAAGCATAGCCAAAACAATGGACGGGTATAAAGTTGTTGTTACAAAGAGCACCGTACCGGTGGGTACAGGTGATAAGCTGTATAAAATAATAAAGAAGGTGAATCCGAAAGCCGAGTTCGATGTTGTAGCGAACCCCGAGTTCCTTCGCGAGGGGTCGGCCATCGAAGACTTCCTGAGGCCCGACAGGGTGGTTATCGGCACCGAAAGTGAGCAGGCGATCGCGATCTTAAAAGACCTCTACAGGCCCCTTTACCTGAACGAAACACCCTTTGTCCTGACGAATGTCCCTACAGCGGAGCTTATAAAATATGCCTCCAACGCGTTTCTGGCGACGAAGATCTCCTTCATCAACGAGATGGCAAACCTGTGTGAGAAGATCGGAGGAGATGTGCATGTAGTCGCGAGGGGGATGGGCCTTGACGGCCGGATCGGGCCCAAGTTCCTGCACGCCGGACCGGGGTATGGTGGCTCATGCTTTCCCAAGGATACTCTGGCGCTGGTAAAGATCGCCGCTGATAAAGGCCAGCCCACAAAGATCGTGCAGGCGGCGGTGGACGCCAACGATATCCAGAAGAGGAGGGCGCTTGACAAGGTGATAAAAGCGGCCGGAGGCTCCCTGAAGGGCAAGACTGTTGCCCTGCTGGGGCTTTCTTTCAAACCGAATACCGATGATTTCCGCGAAGCTCCCGCGCAGATCGTGACCCGGGGTGTAATTGAGGGAGGAGGGTACATCAGGGCCTTTGATCCGGCGGCAATGGAACAGGCAAAACTTGAGCTTGGCACCGTGGGGATCACATACTGCGAGGACTCATACGATGCTGTGACAGGCTCGGATTTGATGGTTGTGATAACTGAATGGAACCAGTTCCGCCTCCTTAACCTGGAAAAGTGCAAGAAGTTGCTCAACGAGCCCGTGCTTGTGGACCTGAGAAATGTGTATCAACCGGATCATGCCCGGTCGCTGGGGTTTGAGTATTATTGTGTAGGACGGGTTTAAACAGCGTCCAACGTCCAACGTCCCCTTCGACTAGGCTCAGGGCAGGCAACGTCCAACGTGTTTTCATATAGAAATATATATTAGGCACGGTTTTTGAATCCTGTTTTTGCAACTAAATCCTCTCCCTTGATGGGAGAGGTTAGGAGAGGGTGATACCTGTAATCTGTCTTTAAAACGTTATCTAACTTCATAATCTAAATGATGAGAGATCTTACAACCGTATCCAGAAGACTCAGAAGGAATTCTACCGAGGCGGAGAAGTTGTTATGGAATCACTTGAGGGCAAAGCAGATTGATGGTTTGAAGTTCAAAAGACAAACTCCTGTTGGTAAATACATAGTTGATTTTGTGTGTTTTGAAAAGGATCTGGTAATCGAACTTGATGGCGGCCAGCATGCTGAACAGAGCGAGGATGACAGAGTTCGGGATAGTTGGTTGAATAGTCAGGGATTCAAAGTCTTGAGATTCTGGAACAATGAGGTCTTTGCGAATATTGAAGGAGTGTTTGAGATCATAAGGAGGGAATGTCAGTAACATACCATCCCATAAAAGGAAGGGAGTGTCATACCCCCCTCTCCTCAGTCCTCTCCCACCAGGGGAGAGGAAGTTACCAATTTCTACCCCCCTCCCTTGATGGGAGGGGAACAAAAGGGGAGGGTGGTAATATATCCCCCTCTCCTCGGTCCTCTCTCCTTCGGCCTAGCTCAGGACCTTGAGCCTGTCGAAAGGCCACCAG
>JBGMRC010000270.1:0-2015 GCA_048061075.1 bacterium
GAAGCCAACCTCACCAGAAGCAGGCTCGAAGCCGAAGGAATACAGTGTAAAATGCGGATCATTAGTTCCTTCCCCGGTGAAGAGCATCGCGGAGGCGGGAGAGATATACAGATCTTCGTACGACTGGAGAGCTTCGAACTGTCCCAACAGGTGCTGGAGGAAAATGCGGAAGAGGATGACGCCTATTAGCACCCGGCCGGTGTTATGGTGTGTCGGAAAATTTAAGGACCTTTACCGTTACTTCCTTGCTCTCAAGTGGGGGATTCTCCATTACTATCAGGAAAGGAACTGAATTTCCCGGGGCAATAGAGGAATTACTCAATGACTGGCCAAGCTCATTATTAAGGGCCTTTCTGATGGAAGAAAGATCCCGGGATGCCAGTTCGCTGTCGGAGAAGAGGTTCCCGCTGTAAGCAGCAGTCCTGGCCAGCTCCCTACCCCGGTTATCCTTGAAGATCGCTTCTACCTGTATCATCCCCTTATTAGATGAATACTTGTTCCTGACCGTTCCTCTCACCGTGGCGAGAAGGACTCCGTCTGCTCTGTTCAGAGTGCTGACCTGAACGTTTTCCACGGCAAGGTCCCCCTGCTGGACGGTTGATTTTGAAGGGAGCAGGTTGCGGATCCTCGGATAATTGTAGTAACCCGCAGCCAGCAATAGAACCAGCAGAAAAAGAAGTCGAAGGCCCTTGCGTTTCTTTCCGGGTGGTCTTGCTCGAATATCAGGTTTGGGCATCGTGCCTGTGGACGGTTTCGCGTAACTGGCTACATCCTCTTCCTGATGAGGCGGCTCCTCAGGATCACCCAGCGCGGCCGGTTCCGGTGGCGAAAGATCGATGTCGGCCTGGCCGGTTGTCTGCCCACCTTCAGACTCAAGAGCTATGTTGCCCCAATCCATGGATTCGGTGTCGGGAGTGCCCTCTCCGGCGGCAGGCCTCCCTGATCCGATATCCTGACTTAAGGGCGGCAACGCGTCCTCAGAATCCGCACCCACTCCCAGATCGGGCAGGGCAGGAGAGTCCGGTTTCTCTACAGGCTCTTTGTCTTCCATGTCTGACGTAAAATCGGGTGTGGCTGGCTGAAAGTCGTCCTTGTCCGATGGCGTTCCGATGAGAGAGCTGAGCGCCTCGTCAGGCCCGGTGGCCTTCTCTGGCGGTTCAGTTGTCCCGGCCGGAGGTTCAGGTCCCTTGGCACCGGGAGGAGGCAGCGGTGGCGGAGAAGATGGCTTTTCAGCCGGAGGTTCAGGAGGAGGTTCCGGTGGTGCGGGTCCACTGTCAGGCTTTTGCTCGGGAGCTGATGGTAGTGGTTTGTCTATCGGTGGCGCCTCGGACGGCGGCTTGACAACAAAGACATTTTTGCACTTTGCGCACCGCACCTTGATCCCCTGAGGAAGGATCTTCTCCTCGGCGATCCTGTACCTGGAATTACAGCTGTCGCACTGGACTATCACGGTCTGCTCAGTATCGCATTAATAGGTGATTAAAATAAAGCAATGTATAAATACCTGTATAAATTACAGCACCAACGGCTTTTTCATCTGCTGATGCTGCGATAAAATATGCTTTCATGCTGATAAAAACAGCCTCGGAAGTATATATTATGCTTAATACAGCTTCAAGTCAAAGAAGGCTGAAAGTTTATATCAAAAAGCTCACTATCGTTATGGAATAGCTAACTCGATATTTTTTCCTTTGAAAGCAGCCTTTCAAGGTTGCTCTGCGCTCCGGAAAAGGAAGGGTTGATCTTGAGGGCCTGCCGGTAGGACTCTGCTGCCTGATCTGTCTTACCCATAGCGGAAAGAACATCCCCCTTCAGACACAATGCATCGGCAAACTCCGGATTTTCAGTCAGGATAGTATCCAGACCCTCGAAGGCTTTTGAGCTATCGTCCAGCTCAATGTATGCTCTTACAAGGTCCAGTCTTGCATCCACCATACGAGGGTTGAGTGTGAGGGTGCGCTTGAGCTCCAGGACGGCCTCTTCCACGTTCCCCGATCTGAGCAGGGTCTTTCCGA
>JBGMRC010000271.1:0-1999 GCA_048061075.1 bacterium
ACTAGAAACCAGAAACTAGAAACTAGATCTCCTCTATTTCCCTGTTCAAAATAGCCTTGTCATAGGCTGCCATGACATCCCGCTGGCTCACTGTACCCACCAGCTTCCTGCCATCATCCTCCCTCACCACCGGGAGCTGGGAGATCCCCCTGCTGCCCATCTCCTGGAGGGCGACGAGAATGCTGTCCGTGGAACGTATGGTCACGATATCCATGGTGGCCACATCCTTGGCAATAACCAGGTTTTTCAGGGTTTCCTCCTGAAGGGCGGACCGGATGTCGCGAAAGGATATGACTCCCGTCAATTCATTGCTGTCGTTGACAACGTGCAGGTAAGAGACATCCATGGTCTTGAGGCTTTCGATAACTTCTCCTAACAGAGTACCTTCTGGAACGGTTACCACATGATCGCGCATTATGTCTCTTACCTTGATCGTCTGCAGGATACTCTGCTCCCAGCCCTGTGAAAGCTCAATCCCCCTTCGTGAAAGCTTGATCGTATAGATGGAACCGCTCTTGATAGAAGTGGCGACGAGGGTGCTGATAATGCAGGCGAACATCAGCGGCAGGATGATCTGATAGGTAGCTGTCATCTCGAAGATGATCAGTATGGCGGTTATGGGGGCGTGGGTCGTGCCGGCTACAACAGCCCCCATGGCAACAAGGGCGTAGGCGCCGGGATCAGCGGTGATCTGGGGAAACAGCGTATTGACCCCCCAACCGAAAAATCCGCCCGTCATGGCGCCGATGAACAGGGATGGCGCGAATATGCCTCCGGAGCCGCCAGAGCCTATCGTTATGGAAGTGGCAAGTATCTTTACAAAGATCAGGGCCAGGAGGATCAGCGCTGGCAGCTGGTTCTTGAGGGACAGGTTGATCGCCCCGTAGCCTACCCCGAACACGTAGGGCAGTTTGATGAGCATCACGCCCAGAAGCAGTCCTCCTACCGCTGGCTTTAAATATTCCGGGAACTTCAGCGCTTCAAAACCATCCTCGAATTTGTACAGGGTCACAGTGAATAAAACTGCTATGACTCCGGCAACAACTCCCAGGAGCGGATAGAAGAGGAATTCCCAGAGGGATACAACCTTATAAGAGGGAATGATAAAGGCCGGGAAATCCCCGAAGTAGTGACGTGAGATAGCGGTAGCGGTCACCGAGGAGAGCACTACCGGTGAAAATGTGGCAATGCCGAAATCACCCAGTATAATTTCCGCGGCGAAGAGGGCCCCGGCAATGGGCGCGTTGAAGGTGGCGGCAATGCCTGCCGCCGCGCCGCAGCCTACGAAGGTCCTCTGGCGGTAGGTAGGCGCCCTGAGGATCTGAGCCAGTGAGGAGCCGATGGAGGCTCCGATCTGAACAATGGGACCTTCCCGGCCCACTGATCCCCCGGAACCGATGGAAATGCCCGAGGCCAGGATCTTGACAAGGGCCACCCTGGCCCTGATTATCCCGCCCTTGAGGGCAACAGCCTCCATGACCTCCGGCACGCCGTGCCCCTTGGCCTCACGGGCACCGAAATAAATGAGGGGACCGACGATGAGACCACCTGCGGCCGGCAGTACTATCTTGAGCCACAACGGTATGGCACTGTGAAAGGTCAGGACGTCGTTGGTGTTCTGGTAGAAACCGTACTGCGCTACCTTGATGACATAGCGGAAGATGAGCGCGCCGTAGCCGGCAAGAATGCCGATGAGGATCGCGACCAGCGAAAGATATACATGCTTATGCAGACGCAGCCTGCTCATAGCATGAGTGATCTTTTGCGAGTCTTTCATTTGACCATCCCCAAATAAAATACTACGGACTCACACCCGTAGTATTTTATTTTTCAAGCTTCGCTCGGCCGTTGTTCCTGTCATTGTAATAATGGACAAATACAGACAACATAAAACCACAGCTACTTCCCCCTGCGGGCTCACACCGGCAGCGAAACGAAGGTTGAACAAAACAGTCCTTTCTCATGGTAAGGCTACCGAGAGGGAATTTCAAAGGAAAAA
>JBGMRC010000272.1:0-1993 GCA_048061075.1 bacterium
TCAGGCAGAAAGGACTTTAAAGTGGCTGATGACGGTACGGGAAAAATTATCAAAGCTCTGCTGGACGATGTTCTACGGCGTGAAATAAAACCCGCTCTGGACAGGCTGTCCAGATCCCAGATGGACAACCGGCGTGTCTTCAGGATCATGGCGGAAATGGTCACTGGTATGGAGCTGATGTGGAATATGCCGGATGCAGTCACAATATTCGGCTCCGCCAGATCCAAACCCAGAGATCCTGTATACAAAGCCGCGCGGTATATTGGGCGTCGCTTCTGTGAAGAGGGATTCGCGGTAATTACCGGGGGCGGTCCGGGAATCATGGAGGCGGCCAACAGGGGAGCCACAGAGGCGGACGGCATTTCAATCGGCCTCAATATTACACTACCCTTGGAGCAGCGGCCCAACAAGTACGTTAAGACTCTCCTCAACTTCCATTACTTCTTTATAAGGAAGGTGATGTTCGTTAAGTATGCCAAGGCCTTCATAATCATGCCAGGGGGGTTCGGGACTATGGACGAACTCTTTGAATCACTCACCCTCAAGCAGACGGGCAAGATGCAGAAGTTCCCGATCATACTCTTTGACAGCACCTTCTGGGCAGGACTCTATCACTGGATGCTGGATAAGATGGTCGATCGTGGATATCTGGAGCCGGAGGAGTTGGATCTTCTGATCATGACCGACGATCCTGATGAAGTGGTAAATGAAGTTGTCCACTTCTGCCGGTCGCAGGAAGAGCCATACACTCCCTACATCGAGCCTGAAGATTACGGGGAAAGCATCTGAGCGGAGCGTTTATGGCAGCCGTTCCAACCTGGGAGTGGGTCACGCTTTTCTGGTGCGTAGTTTTCTCGGGGTATTTCTCCGGATCCGAGACGGCATACGCAAGCGTCTCCAGGGCGAAACTTGAGACGATCCTTAAAGGCCGGGGTCACAGGTGGAACGCAACCCAGATCTGGCTGAACAATCCCAGTGGCCTGCTGACCTCGATCCTCATAGGCAACAACCTTGTAAATATCGGTGCCTCTGCCCTGGCTACCGATATAGCCTCACGGCTATTCCCCGGAAAGGGGATTCCTGTAGCCGTTGGCGTGACGACGCTGGTCATCCTCGTGTTCGGTGAGATCACCCCAAAGGTGATGGCCAGAAGGTATGCCCTGGTTTTCATCAAGTCTGTTGCCTTTACCCTCGCCCTGTTTTACTACCTCACCTGGCCGGTCACACGGTTCTTTGTCTGGATGGCCCACTCCCTCATAAGGGCCACGGGGGGCGATCCTGAGCAGGAGTTCACGCCGGTAGAGGCTGAAGAAATAGAACTGCTGGTCGCCTCCAGCGCCAGGGAAGGAGGGATAGAAAAACATCCGGCGGCCCTCATTGACAGGGTCTTTTCCTTCGGGAGAAGAACGGTAAAGGATATTATGGTCCCCAGGACAGAAGTGGTGGGAATTGATCAGAACGAGGACGTTGACACGGTAGCTGATCTTGCCAGAAGAAGCGGCCACAGCAGGCTTCCGGTCTATCAGGAAACTATGGATAAAATAGTGGGAATATTCCACGTGAAGGATCTTCTATTAAGACCTTCTGAAAAACGGGAAGACTACAGGTTAAAGCACCACCTGCACCCACCGTACTACGTGCCCGAGACGGCAACCCTGGGACAGGCACTGAGAGATTTCCAGAAAAGAAGGATTCATATGGCGATTGTTGTGGATGAGTTCGGCGGTACAGAGGGAATTATCACCCTGGAGGACATCCTGGAGGAGTTGGTGGGTGAGATCCAGGACGAGTTCGATCGGGATGCGGTAATGATAAGGCGCCTCCCTTCGGGCAGCCTGGAGGTGGCTGGACTCACTACGATCGAGGACCTGAAAAGGGTTATGCCCGAGCTCAAGAAGAAGAAGATCCCGTCAAAGACGGTGGGGGGTCTTATCATGGAGGCAATGGGAAAGGTGCCCGAGTCGGGCGAGAGCGTTGAGTTAATGGGAATAAG
>JBGMRC010000273.1:0-1989 GCA_048061075.1 bacterium
TTCTCTGCAAAATGTTTTTATCATGAGATCATTTGAAAAGGAGGTATTTATGATACTGGCTGAGAAGGTTGCATTGGTTACAGGCGCAAGCAGGGGGATCGGAGCCGCATCTGCCATATTGCTGGCCCACAACGGAGCTGCCGTGGCTGTGAACTATTTTCAGAGTCCGGATGCCGCAAACGGTGTTGTGGAAAAGATCCAGGCAGGCGGTGGTAAAGCTTTTGTGGTCAAGGCGGATGTCCGTGACCCAAAACAGGCTACTGAAATGGTCGAGGAGACGGAGAAGACATTGGGTCCGGTGGACATTCTTGTCAACAACGCCAGCATCGGTTTTCCCATAAAACCCTTTATGGAATTTACATGGGAGGAAATGGAGGCAAAGTTGACGAGTGAGATCCGAGCATCCTTTAACTGCTGCCAGGCAGTTATTCCAGGTATGCTTTCAAAGGAGTATGGCCGGATAATAAATATCAGCAGCGGCCTCTCCAAATCTCCAGGAGCTGGATTCGTCGCCCACAGCACGGCCAAGGCGGGGCTGGATTCCTTCACCAGAGCCCTTGCCCATGAATTCGGTCCAAATGGGATCACTGTAAATACCGTCGCCCCGGGTCTGACGGAAACGGACGCTACCTCTTTTCTACCTCAGGAGGCAAAAGACGGTTACGCCGCCCATGTTCCTTTAAGGCGCATCGGTATGCCTGACGATGTAGCAGGAGCGGTTCTTTTTTACGCAGCTGATTACTCCCGGTTTATCACAGGTTCTTACCTGCCCGTGGACGGCGGGTCAATAATGCTTTAGGGATTCAGGGTACGAGGACGCCTGCGCCGTTTATCCTGCCCTCCGCAAGAAGGGTGAGAGCCAGGTTAGCGTCGGCAAGGGAAAAGGGCTGTGTCTGAGTTCTGATGGGGATCTCAGGCGCCATTTTCAGCAGTTCCTCTCCATCTTGCCTGGTACTAGCGGTAACGCTTTTGATGGATCTTTCGTAGTAGAGGTGCTTTTCATACTCCAGTTCCGGCACGGGGCTCATGTGTATGCCTGCAAGGACGAGGGCACCGCTTCTGTCCAGGGCTTCCAGGGCCGGAAGAACAAGCTCCCCCGCCGGCGCGAAGATAATGGATGCATCCAGTTTCGTATTCGGCCTGTCCCCGGGTCCACCGGTCCAGACAGCCCCCAGTTCTTCCGCCAGTTCGCGGTGCTCTGCCCCCCTGGAAAAAACGTACACCTCACATCCTGCGTGCCTTGCTACCTGTATTGTGACGTGAGCGGAAGCACCAAAACCATATAGTCCAAGCCGACTTCCTGATTCAATGCCTGATACCTTCAACGCCCTGTAGCCGATTATGCCCGCGCACAGGAGGGGAGCTGCCTGTATATCGGGAAGATCATCCGGAACATGATACGCGAAGTCAGCCGGCACGATCACCTCTTCGGCATATCCGCCGTCGGTATGAAATCCTGTAAAACGGGCATCGTGACAGAGGTTTTCCCGGCCTGACCTGCAGAATTTACAGTGTCCGCAGGTGGAGTTTAGCCATGCGATTCCGACCCTGGCCCCCTCACTGAAGCGGGCAACCCCGCTGCCGGCAGCCAGCACCCTTCCGATGATCTGATGCCCGGGTATGACCGGTAATCCGGGAAGGTCCAGGTCACCCTCTACAATGTGAAGATCCGTCCTGCATATTGCGCATGCGTTGATCTTAACTGATATCTCTCCCTGACCCGGCGCCGGATCTGGGAGATCCTTCCCGGTGAGGGATGAACCTGAAACAGGCCCGGTCTTTTCCAGAAGCATGGCTTTCATTGTTTTCTCCGATTTTAGAATATGTTGAAGGTTGAAGGTTAAAAGTTGAAGGTTATATAAGAAACTCCTTTACGCAGTACATTCAACTTAACTTTCAACTTTTAACTTTCAACCTTCAACTTCTATTCCCCACGTTCACGCAGCACAACATGCTCCAGCAGTATAACCAGTATTATCCCCACGATAA
>JBGMRC010000274.1:0-1986 GCA_048061075.1 bacterium
ACAAGAGCGTGCTTGATCCCGGCCTCTGGCATCATTCCATTGGCACAGGCCAGACCGTACACAAAACCTGAACAGGCCGCTTCCAGGTCGAAGCAGG
Organism: bacterium; assembly: GCA_048061075.1. Taxonomy (GTDB): domain Bacteria; phylum BMS3Abin14; class BMS3Abin14; order BMS3Abin14; family BMS3Abin14; genus SZUA-178. The sequence goes on from JBGMRC010000274.1 coordinate 98, forward strand.
CGGCATTCTTCGCCCCTATCTTGTCCTGAACAATACAGGCGGTGGCGGGGATCAGCATATCGGGTGACAAGGTCGCCAGGATTATCAGATCGATCTCCTCCGGATCCACTCCGGCCATCTCACAGGCCCGCCGTGAAGCGGTGGCGGCAAAGTCAGATGTGCTCTCGTGCTCCTCAGCGATCCTCCGCTCCTTTATGCCTGTCCTGGTCAAGATCCACTCGTCTGTTGTATCCACGATCTTGGCAAGATCCTCGTTGGTCATTATCCGGTCCGGATAGCCGGCACCGGTCCCGATTATGCGATTCCCCTTCATTTACAACCTCCCTATGTACATCGGTAAGCCATCGTCATATTGTGCTTCATAGTATTCCCTTGTTGAGCGTCACTCAAGGCTTAATTATTGATAGGTCGTAAAAAGTCCATCAACTACTCATCTTCCGGCTTTTTTGCAGTAACTATCATGCGGCGGTTCATGAAGCCGAAGTCACCCTCACTGTCGTGAGGCTTAAAATCCCTGTGTACCGTAACGGTTTCAAAGCCGGCTCCGGTCATCATGTCCTTTATAGTCTCAGCCTCAAAATACCTTATGGAATAGCTCTGATCCCTGATGAGTCCCTGCTCTTTGGAGACCACGATCTCCCTTGCCCGGACGGACCCGCCCTCGATCTGACGGATCCTGCAGACAACTATGTCTTCATCGATCTCGTGCCACGCGTTGGGGCTCAGATTGTCTCTTAACTGCTCACCGTCGGCAACATCCACCAGTATCCATGATCCGGGTTTGAGTACCCTGCAAGCCTCCATCAGTATCCGGCTGTCGTCGTCGGGATCCGGCAGGTAGCCTATGGAGTTGCCCAGTATAAGTACATGGTCGAAAATGTCGCCGGGCAAACCTGTTTCCCGCGCATCGCCCTGCAGGAACTCTATCTCGTAACCGCTTTGGCTGGCCGTCTCCATCCCCACATCTATCAGGTACTGGGAGTAGTCCAGCACGGTACAGCCGGAAAAACCCCTTGATGAAAGCTCCATGCTGTGCCGCCCCTGGCCGCCGCACAGGTCCAGTATGCGGTGATGCATTTCCATGGGGACGAGATCACAGATCACGTCCGTCTCACGCCTGGTCAGCTCCCCGTTGCAGACGGATCTGGCGTCGGTGAGGAGATAAATCTCGTCAAAAAGAGTCTTCCACCAGTCGGGATCCACCTTTATGCTCATTCTTCCTCCGGGTGAGCTCCAAAACTGAACAGCCCGTCGGAAGCGAAGACAGCGGCTGATCCTCCCCATCGCTGAGACCGGGCGATTGCAAGTTCCTCCTCCTCGATACTGATATATTCGTCAAGCTCCCCGCCCAGCCACATTTTCTCAAGAGTGAGGCAGTCGGCCCACATCGCCCGGCAGTACTCCTGAAGGCTATCAAGCTGGCCGTCGGTGACTATCCTTGGTCTGAGACCAAGCCAGATGGGACCGAGGAGATAGGTGAATTTCTCATCCACAGCCATCTTCTCCTGTCCCTCCAATACCTCCAGCAGATCACCGTAGCTGATGCTGCAGATGACATCATTGATGCGATACACAGCCTCTCTCACGCTCATCTGCGACCTGAGAATAGCAAGCGGCTGGAGTCCCCCTCCACTGCCCACATTTGTGGGAATACCCCCGAACCTCACCAGAAATCCGAAGAGGCCGTCGGGTCCCATTAGACACCTGAAATCAGTCTGATATCGTTCAAGCGACACTTTACCGGTCTGTCTGTTGATACTCGGGCTGTCCTCCGCCCAGAGGTTCAGAGGAATCTTCTCCTGCACGATGTAGCTTCCCTCCCCAAGAGCCAGGTTCACTGCCTCGTCCGGATCGGGATTGACCATCCCCACCCTGACACCCATACCGGA
>JBGMRC010000275.1:0-1985 GCA_048061075.1 bacterium
CGAAATCCGCTGCCAGGCTGTCTCACCCCAATATCGTTACGATCTTCGATGCTGATAAGAATGTGGAAGAATACTACATAATCATGGAACTTGTTGAGGGCAGATCCCTGAAGGAACTTCTGGAAGAGGAGGGAAAGTTCGACCAGAAAGCCGCTCTTCTCCTTATTACCCAGGTCTTGCTTGCCCTTGCTTACGCCCACAGTAGAGGTATCGTACACAGGGATATCAAACCCGCAAATCTCCTTTGGGCGCAGAAAGAAAAGCTGGTTAAAATAACAGACTTTGGCCTGGCGAGGGTGATCGAAGAGGGCAGGAGAACCCACACTCAGATGGCAGGAACTCCATACTACATGGCTCCTGAACAGATCCTTGGGGGTAAGGTGGATCACAGGGCCGATCTGTACTCAGCTGGCGTTACGCTCTACGAATTCCTAACTGGAACAGTCCCTTTCACAGAGGGGGATGTGCTGTACCACCACGTCCATACACCGGTCAAACCCCCCCATGAAATTGATGAATCAATATCTCCTGAACTTTCCGCTATCATCATGCGGTGCATGGTAAAAGAACCGGAGAAGAGATATCCAAATGTTGCGGGAATACTCGAAGATTTGAAGGGCGTAGTAAAAAGTAATAGTTAAAAGTTGAAAGTTTAAGGTTGAAAGTTACTATGATAATTCCAGATTACAACTTTTAACTTTCAACCTTCAACTAAAAACTTTGGTTGGTCAGTCTTACCCGGATGCACCGTCCCTTCCAGATTTGCGTCGGCAAGGTCGGCGCCTATTATCGTCGCTCCTGTCATATCCGCCCTGGCAAGGTTTGCGCTTGAAAAATCCACTCTTGTAAGATCAGCATTCTTGAGGCTGGCACCCGACAGGTCTGAACCAGCCAGGTTGCATCCATCCATCCGCGCGTTAGTGAAGTTCGCGCCATCCAGTTGACATTTGCTGATCTTTGCCTCTGTAAGGGTAGCACCGATAAAGGAAGCTTTCGTCATTTTTGCGCCGACAGCTGAAGAATAAGTCATCTTTGCATAGTTCATGTCACAGTCGGAAAAATCCCCGGATCCCATCTCCGCCTGGGTCAACTCAGTATTTCTGAAAAAAGCTCTTCTGAGTTGTGCTCCGGACATTACTATACCTGTGAGGTTGCTCAGTGAAAAATCCGCCCCATCGCCTTTGACCTCCTCAAGCTTCGCCTTCAGGAGAACACACTCGATGAGGCCTGTTGAAAATAGTGAGGCGCCATGCAGATCGGCCCTGGTAAGGTTTGCGCCTTTGAGATCCGCGCCGGAGAGATCCACCTTCTGAAGTGAGGCGTTTACAAAGCTTACCTTTAGCATTGAGGTTCCTCGGAGGTTAGCGTTTGTGAGCAGGGTCTCGTCCAGATTACTGTCATCGAAGATCGCCCCCGGTGCCATTAGATTACTGCCACGGGCCCTTCGCAGGGAAGCACCGGAAATGTCCGCCGAAGAGAAATTGCATTCTTCCAGTTTGGAATCGTCCATGGTGATTCCCTTTGCGTGGATACCGGAGGCACTGGCTCCGGAAAGATCAGCCCCTGTGAGTTGTGCACCGACAAGTGTGGCATTTTCCAGGTTTGAACCCATCAGGTTGGCATATGACAGGTCAGCTTCGGACAGATCGCTATTTGCGAGGTTGGCTTCAGAAAGGTCAGCGTATTGAAAGTTCGCACCGCTGAAATTGACACCAGACAGGTCGGCCCCCCGTAACGATATTCTTACAAGACTGGCTCCAGCGAGACTCTCGCCTTTTTCCTTTTTCGCAAGTATTTCCTCGAGTGTATATTCAGCCAAAATTAATCTCCTCTCGGGAGTGCTTACATCCTTGTCGGATCAGTATTGAATATCAAATTGTTAATTTTACTAGAAACTAGAAATTGGAAACTGGAAACTGTCTTTATATCTATTATTTAGCAAGCCCCTTGTCAACAAACTCATTGTGAGATAACATCGCAGTCAG
>JBGMRC010000276.1:0-1984 GCA_048061075.1 bacterium
ATTTTAGGAGGGAAAAGCTATAACGCATCACGATCCTGGACCTTGGATTTTGGACTCGGGACTCCAGCCGGAGGCTGCCGAGAGTATGGACGCTACTAGAAACCAGAAACTAGAAACTAGAAACTGAAATAAAAAGGCCCTTGAATAAGGGCCTTTTTATTTCATGGTGGCGGTGCAGGGACTTGAACCCCGGACACTGCGGATATGAGCCGCATGCTCTGGCCACCTGAGCTACACCGCCGAAACAAGGAAAAATTAGTAACTTGTATTTGAATAAATGTCAATACGGTCGGCTTGGGCTTTGAAGTAAGAAAATACTACTACCCTGCTACTTCCTCTCCCCTGCCGGCCCATGGCCGGAGTCCCTCGTCCCAAGATCCATGTCCCAGAAATAGTCATCGCGAGGAACCCCGCTGGAGGCGGGGTGACGAAGCGATCTTATAATTCATAAGATTGCCGCGTCACTCCGGCGGAACGCATCACGCCACAGGCGTGACTCACAATGACTGATCATATTGCCACGCCCTTCGCACTACGCACTTCGCACTCACCCGAGGGGTGTACCACCCTCCCCTTTGTCCCCTCCCCTCATCAGTCTTCGCTAAAGCTACGACCTGACAAGAGGGAGGGGTGAAAATGAGTAATCCAATCACTAATTACCCATCACGCGTCACGATTTTGGACCTTGGATCTTGGACATTGGACCCTGTCACATGGGACCTGGGTCGTGGGTCGTGGGACTGAAACCGGAACTCAGCCCAATAGCGCTTCCGCATACGAAATCGGATCGAAGGGAATCAGTTCATCTATGCCCTCACCCATACCGAGGAATTTTACAGGCAGCCTGAGTTCACCGGCAATGGGGACGAGTATACCCCCTTTCGCGGTACCGTCCATCTTTGTCAGGATAATACCTGTAATTCCCACCGTTTCGGTGAAAGTCCTTGCCTGAGCCAGAGCGTTCTGTCCGGTTGTCCCATCAAGAACAAGCAAAACCTCGTGAGGCGCGCCCTCAACTATTCGAGAGGCTACCTTGGTGATCTTCTCCAGCTCCTTCATTAACGGCTTTTTCGTATGTAGCCTACCGGCAGTATCAATTATTACGATGTCTGCTGAATCAGATCTTGCGGTATTGAGTGCATCGTGGACAACTGCCGCCGGATCTCTCCCCTGGGTCCCTCCGAAGAACCCGACCTGCGCACGTTCGGCCCAGATCTCGAGCTGGCTGTCGGCTGCGGCTCGATAAGTATCCGCCGCTACAACGATCACCTTCCTGTCCATGGAGTTGTACATATAAGCCAATTTTCCTATTGATGTAGTTTTACCAGTCCCGTTGACACCGACAACCAGGATCACCTGTGGAGAAGCTGTATCCGAATCCCGGGTCAACTGCTCTTTGCTTTTTACAGCCTCGGCGATATTTTCAATCAGAAAGGCTTTTAGGTCATCCTCGCTCCATTCTCTTGCAACGGCCATTGCTGATCTAAGATTACTTAAAATATTTTCCGTGTACCAGGATCCGATATCAGCAAGGATCAATGCTTCCTCAATTTCCTCCAACTGCTCTTCGCCCAGAGTTGTCCCTGTTTCGAATATCCTTCTGATACGCCCAAGCAGGGACCCACGGGATCTTTCCAGACCTTTCCTGTAAAGTGAAGTATCCTTTTTGCTGCCCATTCATTAGATCCTTAAATTAGGTATACCTTTTTAATCAAGACTATAAGCTCTCTTGCATCACAATCTACTTTAAGTATATCCTGAAGCGTAGTTGCCCTCTTTTGTTGGTATATTACATCGATTCCGGTATGGAAAAAAGGGTATATCAAGATATTTCAGCGATTAGAGCAGGGACAGGATCTCAGGCAATGCATCCATGAGTTCACGCATGCCCTGAGCCTGAATTCCGGTGTTGTCCTGAACAAGAACAAGAAATGTGCCGTCTGTAACGGGAACCATGGTGTAAAGATGATTTTCAGACCTGATT
>JBGMRC010000277.1:0-1981 GCA_048061075.1 bacterium
ATGCCAAAGAAAATATACAAATACATACTGGGCAAATTCATTACATCGTTCCTCCTCGGCGTCACGGTGTTCACCGCGCTGCTTATGATGGACCAGACGTCCCGCCAGATAGACCAGGTAGCTTACAACACCCAGAATTTTCAAACGTTTTTTGTTTCCTTTCTGCTTCTCACTCCTCCGCTTCTATCGTACAGCATACCTCTGGCTTTTCTGATGGCCATGATATCAACCCTCGACCAGATGAAGCAGGACAATGAACTGACAGCTATCTTCTCAACAGGGATATCTCCTATATCCATCTTCTGGCCCTTCGCCGGAATCTCTGTCATCGTTTTTGCCGTTATGCTGTTTGTCAGTGTAGTTCTATCCCCAGCCAGTTTTTCAGCGTATTACGAACATATCACAGAGATCTCCAGGAGTACTTTCCTCAACGGTCTCAGACCCGGTACTTTCTTCAAAGGTATACCGGGAACCGTGCTGCTTGTAGGGGATTACGGGAGCAGTTCCGGAGAGCTTCGGGGCGTTCTTATGGTTGAGGGGAGATCAAACAGGGCCGATGACCTGGTCCTGGCCAGAAAAGGTACTATTTCAGCTCTCGAACAGGACGAGGGATCTTTGGTTGTCCTGGAACTGAACCAAGGAAGCATTCATCCGGTCAGCGCTCCATTTCCGGGCTATAGGTCAGCAGTCTATCAGACGCTTGTCACCGGCTTTAAAGAGGACTCCCCACAACGGATGTTAGCTGGAAAGTACAAACTTATGGCCGCCGGACGGACCGAACTTCTTGAAATGAAGGCTCAGGCCCAGGCGCGTAGCGACACCAGGAAGAAGTACGAGGTAATGATAGAGATGCACCGCAGGCTGTCCTTTCCTGTGACGATGCTTATTTACCCACTTATCATATTTCCCTTTGCAATAACCTGGCGCAAGCATGGCAAAGCCGCGGCTTTTGTTTCCAGCATTATCCTGTTCGTCATCGGCCTGCTCTTCTTCTCTGTTGGATCTAACCTGGTGTTCACCGAATCCCTGTCCCCCGGTGCCGGGGCATGGCTCCAGGTAACGATACTTCTGCCGATCGCAGCTGCCGTATTCCTTCCTTTTCTGATCAGCCAGTCAGGAACCGGCCGGTTCTGGCCGCTGGGGACTGGACGATGAAGCTTTTTGCCCGTTATCTAATAAAAAAATGGTTCCTTCTCTTCGTCGCATCCCTGGCGGTACTCATATCGGTATACCTTGCAGGGGACGTTGCCATGACGATCTGGGACCTGATCGGCAAAGGTCTCCCGTCCAATAAAATAGTCCTGCACTATTTTCTGAAGCTGCCGACGACATTCTATCTCGTAGCTCCTGTCGCATCCCTTCTTGCCTCGCTTCTTACCCTTACAGGGTTAAAACGAACCGGGGAGCTCGGTGCACTGTTCTATTCAGGTATTGGACGGTTCAGGCTGGGAGTTCCCATTCTGGCCGCGACCCTCTTTGTCTCATTCATGTCCCTGTATATTAATGACAAGGTGGCTCCGGCTGCCAACAAACTGAGCAGAGACATCGAGCGGGATGTCTCGGGCACAACGACGTATCTGGTGGGCACAAACAGGATCTGGCTACTTGAGGATAACAGGGTTATCCACATAAGGAATGTGGAGAACAAGGGCACCATCCTAATTGAACCCACGGTACTTATCTTCAACAACGCCTCCCTCCAGGAACTGGGAGCCAGGATCGATGCTCCCCGGGCTGTCTGGCAGGACGGCAGGTGGGTTATGGAGGAGGGTATCCGGAGAACATTCATGAAAGGGACCGTCAGTGCCGTGGAAGGCCCAAAGGTGATCTCGCCGCCGATACAGATATATCCCGAGGAGTTCTCTACGGTTAAGAGGGTTCCCGAGGAGATGAATCTGAGGGAACTAAAAGGTTATGTTCGAAATCTGAAGAAGGCAGGGCTCAGGTATCATTGGTATGAGGTCAGGATCTACAGAAAGTC
>JBGMRC010000278.1:0-1974 GCA_048061075.1 bacterium
GGAAGTGTATCTTTTGTTTGGCAGTATTTATGTGAACGGAAAACCGGTGGAAGTGTCTATGAAGTTTGAAGCGGTAGTTGATAAATGATCACGTCCAATGTCCAACATTAATGTGTTTTCGGAATCAATATTACCTGGGTCCTGGGGCTTGGGACCTGGGTCTGGATCTACGATCCCCGGACCATTTTTAGAATTTTAAGGGCATTTGGATCCTTGATACAGTAGATGGAGAGCCCACCTTCTCTCTGAAGGGAGAGGATGCCCCTTGACCTCAGGATTCCCAGGTGCTGCGAGATGTTGGACTGTTTCAGGTTTAACTTTTCACCTATGTTCGTGACACAACGGCCCTCCCTCTCCAGCAGCTCAAGGATCATGATCCTCGTTGGATGCCCCAGTGCTTTAAGGTAGTCGGCCTGGGTAGTGCGATCAATTTCCATTTCCTGAACCTCCGTTCAGCGTTACCTTAAATTAAGGCTCCTCTGGGGTATTAACTATTCCGGATCATATCCCAGTCAGTTGGTGAGGTTTCTATTCATATGGCCGGGGTTTTGAGTGTAATCACTCGGCTGCGCGTGAGGCTAGCTCCGCCCAACAAATTTGGAGATAATCCACTATTTTAAAGTATCACGTTATTATAATTATTAGAATATAATAATTTTTCTGTCAATGAGAAAGCCGTCGCAAGGACGGCTTGTGTTTCAACTCTGTTTGACAAGGAAAATTACTCCTCTTCACCCTCTTCCTTGCTCTCTTCGATCTCCTTTTTCTCGGGTGTTACGTCTATCTCATCCTCGCTGGTAGTTGCCTTCTTGAAATTCTTGATGCCCTTGCCGAGACCGGCGCCTATCTCCGGAAGCTTGCCCGCCCCGAAAACGACTATTACAATAACGAGTATTAATATAAGCTCAGTAACACCGAATCCAAACATCTTTCATCCCTTTCCTTCAAAAACCGGTTAAGGTTGTCCGGGTTCTGATCGTTCGGTTGATTCTAGCAGGGTAACGGCCTTTTTAACAAGGGCTTCCGGCGCTGATGATCTCGCAATATCAAGAACTCTTGCACGACTCAGCGGTGCTGCCGTCTTGTCATTGAACTCCGACGGGTCGCTAGCTTTTATCGGGCTCGGCAGGTTCATCTTCCTGGGAAGCCTTGTCGTCAGCCTTGCCATCCTCTGTTTCCTGAGCGTCATCGGTTTCTATCTCAGGTTCAGCCTGTTCTTCAGGTTCGATCTGCTCTGCCGGTTCCGCTTGGATTTCGGTTCCGTCCTGCTCTAATGATACATCCTGGACTTCAGTTTTATCATGAGCTTCGGACTCGATGGACTCTTCTGTCGCTTCCTCAGCCTGCTGTGCCTCAACCTCTGGCACCTCGGTCTCCTGCGGATATGGAGCATCGGATGGTTTTTTTATCGAATCCCTGATAACAAGGAACCCGTTTTTACCGCCGGGAACCGGGCCCTTGATGGCGATCAGATTCTGGTCTTCCCTGACATCGATGACCTTCAGGTTCTGGATGGTAACCGTCTCGTTGCCCATCTGTCCCGGCATCTTCTTGCCCTTGAACACCCTCGCAGGATCGGCCGCAGCGCCAATGGAGCCGGGCCCCCTGAAGCTTTCGTGAGTTCCATGACTTGCTGGATGGCCTTTAAAGCCATGCCGCTTCATGACGCCGGCAAAGCCCTTACCCTTGGAGGTGCCTGTTATGTCAACGAGATCTCCGGTCCTCACAACACCGGCGGTTATGGCCTGTCCGGGTGAAAAGGCTTCGGGATTGTCAACGCGTACTTCTCTTAGGAAGCGCTTGGGTGTGGTGCCGGCTTTTTCAAAGCGACCCATCTGGGGCTTGCTGGTTCTTTTGGGCTTTTTCTCATCGAAGCCGAGCTGGATGGCATCGTAACCATCGTTTTTCCTGGTTTTGACCTGGAGTACTATACAGGGACCTGCCTGTATGAGTGTGACGGGAATTGCGTTGCCG
>JBGMRC010000279.1:0-1945 GCA_048061075.1 bacterium
AGCGCCGTACAATTCGAATGCGTGGGGAATGCCGTATATAGTCGAATAAATCTTTTCGGGATTTATTCGACTATCCCAGGACCCAAGTTCCAGGTAAAAGCAGCCGGCTGGTACAGACCGGCTGTTTTTTTGCTAATCTAATATCTGATAGGGTCGTAAAAAGTCCATCCATGGCTTTTTACTCCTCGGAAAGCGAAAAGTGTCATTTTCACTTTCCTCGCAAATCAATAACTTGCGGTGCAAGTCATTGATTTGGGCGCCCCGCAATGGGCGCGTTGATGACTTCTTGCGAAGTCATCAATATCTATATTCGCGATTTCACGCTTAAATGATTGATGGACTCGCAGAAAGGCCATGAAGCCTGATACAGCCCTTGAGCGCTGTAGAACTAGGAGGAGTGTTATGAAAAAGGAGTATGAACTTTCGACGCAGTGTGTTCACGCGGGAGAAATAAGGGGAGCCGAAGGAACACCACACACACCGATCTACAATTCGACTACTTTCGGATTCAAGTCCACAGCCGATCTTCTCGACGTTGTTGAGGGGAGGAAAGAAGGCAGTTTATACACTCGTTACGGCCTGAATCCGACCATCAAGAGCCTGGAGGTAAAGCTTGCCAGCCTTGAAAATGCTGAGGCTGCCCTGGTCTTCGCCTCAGGCATGGCTGCCGAAGCTGCCCTCTTCTTTGCCCACGGACGTGACGGGATTGTCTGTATCGGAAATGCCTACGGCGGCACCCTTGAACTGCTTTCAGACCAGCTCCCTCTGGTGGGGATTTCCACCTACCTTCCTCTCGGGGAAGACGTTGATAAGCTCGAAGAGGTTATGAAAAACAAACCTGGGCTTGTATTCTTCGAAACACCCACGAACCCGACTATGGAGATATTCGACATAAGGAGCATATCGGAGCTTGCCCACTCATACGGCGCGTTAGTGGCCATTGACAACACCTTTGCATCACCTGTGAACCAGCAGGTACTTGCCCTTGATGCAGACATAGCAGTCCACAGCGCCACTAAGTACCTTGGAGGACACAGCGATGTCACCGGCGGAGCCCTGATGGGACCCAGGGAGCTTTTGGAGCCCATCCTTCTCTGGCGGAAGAACCTGGGCCAGATGATGGCCCCTGAGACTGCTGCACTTCTTTCACGGAGCCTGCGTACTCTGCCCATACGTGTTCAGCAGCAGAACAGGAATGCCGCAGCGGTGGCTGACGCCATGTCAGTGCATCCCCGGATCTCCCGCGTGCTCTATCCCGGGCTGGAAGGATTTCCCCAGCACGAACTGGCAAAATCACAGATGTCCGGCTTCGGCGGTATGCTCACCCTGGAGGTGGACGGCACCGGTGAGGACACCACCAGGGTTGTGGACAATCTGAAACTGATCCTGATAGCTCCCAGCCTTGGCGGTGTGGAGAGCCTGGCAACTCAGCCCATCACCACAACCCATTACGGGCTGACACCTGAAGAACGCCGGAAAAGGGGAATTACCGATTCCATGATACGCTTCTCTATCGGTATGGAGGCACCTGAGGATCTGATCGAGGATCTTAATAACGCGTTGAGTAAAGTATAGGAAAGAGGGGGCCGGCCGATGGCAGGCAGTTTCTAGTTCCTTGTTTCTAGTTCCTAGAAGGTCTATAAGCGCCTGATGTCGGCTGGCCATTGCTTTAACTATAACATTAAGTAATTGCTGTATATCCTCTATATTTAAATATATTACGAGATTATTATCCAGACCTTGTTTCCTTACTATTTCATCTTTGAATAATAACAAAATGAGGTCTGGTCCCCAATTTCACCCAGATCTCGACCTCGCGTAACCCTGCGGTAAGGGCTGACCAGCCCTCCCTGCGGCCCTCTGCGTTACAGGCTTTTATCGTTTGATACACTTAAGCAACTCACCCTCTCCTAACCTCTCCCCTCAAGGGAGAGGGATTTACGCC
>JBGMRC010000280.1:0-1931 GCA_048061075.1 bacterium
AGATCTGGGACAGGCCCCGGCCCACCGTACCACCTGAGGAATACAAACCCTACGATACATCGGAAGGGATCATTCCACCGATGGCCGATTTCGGTTCGGGTTACAGATGGCATGTTACCGGCCTGAACCATGACGAAACAGGTTTTCCCACGAATATCCCCTCCCTGGTCGAGCCCGAGGAAAGGCGGCTGATGGCGAAGGTAGCCGAGAACCTGGATATCATAGAGAAGTACGAATACATCGAAAAGAAGGGTTCGAAGGTGGCAATCGTTGCCTTCGGATCATCTGCAAGATCAACGAGATCCGCCATCGCCATGGCTGCGGAAAGCGGAACCAGTGTCGATTTTCTCAGACTCATAACTCTCTGGCCGTTCCCCTCCCATGTAGTGAATGAGATGGCAGACAAGGTGGATGTGATCATCGTGCCGGAGATGAACCTCGGGCAGATGATCGAAGAGGTTGAGCGATCAGTAAAGGGGAAGGCTGAAGTAACCGGGGTCAACAGGGCGGATGGCGAACCTATTACACCAGGCCAGATCCTGGACAAAATCAGGGAGGTTTCGTAATGGCTTTCGATTATGATCAGTACCTGCGTCCGGGCAAACTTCCTCATATCTGGTGTCCGGGATGTGCGCACGGAATAGTAATGAAATCGATAATAAGGGCGATCGACAGGGAACAGCTTGAAAAGGACAACACTGTGATCGTTTCCGGGATCGGCTGTGCTTCCCGGATGCCCGGCTATGTGGATTTCAATACCCTTCACACGACCCACGGCAGAGCCCTTGGCTTCGCCACGGGAGTGAAGATGGCCAAGCCGTCTCTTAACGTAATTGTTGTGGCCGGTGACGGAGACGCCCTGGCGATCGGCGGTAACCACTTTATCCATACCTGCCGGAGAAATATCGATATCACCCTGATAGTTTTCAACAATAACATTTACGGTATGACCGGCGGCCAGTTCTCGCCCACGACGCCCCACGGGAGGCTTGCTTCAACTACCCCATATGGAAATCCTGACTATGCTTTTGACGTTGTGGAACTGGCGATGGGCGCTGGTGCCTCCTACGTCGCAAGGGGCACGGCTTATCACGCTGTTCCGCTGACGAGGCTCATTGCAAACGGCATCGCCCACAGGGGATTTTCTGTTATAGATGCGCTATGCACGTGCCCGGTGACGTACGGCAGGAGAAACAAGCTGGGCTCAGGAACCGATATGCTGCTGTGGTTCAAGGGAAACACCGTCGGCAAGAAGATAGCTGATAAACAGCCGGAAAAAGCTGAAGGCAAGATCGTCACAGGGGTTTTCAGGCAGGATGAGAAACCGGAGTACTGCGATGAGTACGCCAAGATCATAGAAAAGGTGGGCGCACAGGCCTGACCACAGGAGGCTGATATGTCAGATCGGTATGAAGTAAGATTGAGCGGTGCGGGTGGTCAGGGCCTCGTTCTGGCGGGCGTTATCCTGGCGGAAGCCGCGGCGTTGTACGACGGCAAGAACGCTGTTCAGACCCAGTCCTATGGCCCGGAAGCTCGGGGAGGAGCCAGCAAGTCAGAGGTTATCATATCGAAGTCCGGTATCGATTACCCCAAGGCTACAGAGATAGACCTGCTGTTGTGCCTTACTCAGGAGGCCTGCGATAAATACACCAGCGACCTGAAGAAAAAAGGTATCATTATCGCGGATTCACGAATGGTCAAAGACCTGCCGAAAGGTGATTACGTCATCTACAACCTACCTATAATGGATACGGCCAAGGAGAAAGTGGGCAAGACTTTCGTTGCGAATATCGTGGCCCTTGGGGCGATCGCGCACCTTGTGGAGGAAGTGTCATTTGATTCCGTCCTGAAAGCGGTCCTGTCCAGGGTACCCAAGGGTACCGAGGATCTTAACAAGAGGGCGCTCCAGCTTGGCTATGAACTGGTGGGGT
>JBGMRC010000281.1:0-1930 GCA_048061075.1 bacterium
TTTACGACCCTATTAATATTAAAACCAACCCAAAAAAGAAAGGACACAGTTAAATGAAAACCCATCGAATATTGGCAACACTGCTGATTGCATCACTGTTTATCATCCTCATAACATCTTGTGAAAAAGGTTCGGACGTGGGCGCGAAACCGGAAGATGAGATTCCTTCAAAATCTGACGCTCCCGCTGCGATCGTGAATGGAACAGTTATCTCCATGGCCGATCTGGAAACAGCGATTCAAAATGTAGCATTGGGAATGGGTCAGGCCCAAACCCCGAAGGATGAGTTAATGGGCAGCTTCGCTTCAAGAGTACTGGGCCAGCTTATCACCGGTGAACTGCTGTACCAGGAAGCGGTCAGGGAAGGTTTCGTTGCTTCAGCAGAAGATATCGATAAAGCCTTTACCGATATCTCCTCTCAGTACAGCAAACCTGAAGAGTTCCAGGCGGAGATTAAAAAAAGAGGTTATGATGAAGAAACACTGAGGAAGAATATAAGCAGGCAATTCACCATCCAGCAGTTCATTGTTGAAACGATCGCAAGTAAAGTCAATGTAACTGAAGCTGAGGCCAGAGAGTTTTACGACCAGAATCCTGATAACTTCATAACACCGGAGCAGGTCAGAGCAAGTCACATCCTGATAAAATCCTCTGAAAGTGACGATGAGAAAACAAGGGAGGAAGCTGGAAAGAAGGCCCTGGAGCTGGCAGCGACCGCTAGAAAAGGTGAAACGGATTTTTCAGAGCTCGCCAGGGAGCACTCCGAAGGCCCAAGCGGTCCAAACGGTGGAGACCTTGGATTTTTCCAACGAGGGGGGATGTTAAAACCCTTTTCGGATGCCGCGTTTTCCATGAAAAAAGGTGAGATCAGCAACCCCGTTCTCACAACCTACGGTTATCATGTTATCAAAGTCACGGACAGGAAGGAAAAGTCTACCGTGCCCTTCGATGAGGTATCAGAACGTCTGATCGCCACGATAAGAAATGGACGTATCAACGAGCAGGTCGGGAACAAAGTAAGCGAACTCTCCTCCAGGGCGGAAGTTGAGATAAAGATCCAGCAGCCCAGTCCACCCGAACAGTCGACTCCCCAGTGATCCGAACACTTTTCACTCTCCGTGGAGCAAAAAGCCATGGATGGACTTTTTACGACCCTAACAACGTTCACACGTTGACAAAAGACTCTCCGTAGTATAGAGAGTGCGGTAGGAGGGGCGTGCTTGAAAGGGCGCCCCTCTTCCTGTTCTCAAATCAGACCAGGTTGACCTGTACACATTAATATTATGTATCATCTACAATATTCAGAGGTCGAAGGTTGATGACTTCGTAAAAAGTCATGGATGGACTTTTTACGACCATATCAAAATTACCGTAAGCAAACCTTACCGCAGGTAAATTTATCCAATCATATGCATTACCGTTTCCTGACAATTATCGTATTCATATCACTGATCCTCCCCTCACAAGTGTTGTCAAACCAGGAAAGGACGACACCGGTCGCTTTTGTCAATGGGACCCCCATCCAGAAGCACGATCTTTTCTATGCCATGGAAGCCGAAAAGGCCCGTTCCGGAACCATCACGATCGGCTCCGCACAAGGAAAAATAAAGGTCTCAATACGCAGGGCCAGCAGGCAAACCCTGGACCGCCTGATCAATATCGAACTACTCTACCAGGAGGGGCTGAAGCACAAATTCACAGGGCTGTCGGAAGAAACCGAGAAACGCTATCAGAAAGAAGTACTGAAAGCCGGAGGCGAGGAAAGGCTTGCTGCCGCACTGGCATGCAATAAGACAGCTAAAGAGCACCTTAAAAGGAGCATCCTCAGGAACCTGGTTATAAACAGGTATCTGGAAAAAGAGGTTTATTCCCGTATACCGGTCACGGATATGGAGATCAGGGAATATTACAAGCGCAATTTGTCCCGTTT
>JBGMRC010000282.1:0-1892 GCA_048061075.1 bacterium
GGGAAGCGTTTTTACTGTCAAGATACCGGTGAACATTGAACCGAGACCTCGGAGGTAGGCAAGGAGGTGGTAGCCGTGAAGAGTACCGACGGGCTGATACTCGTTGTGGACGATGAAAGCGGGATCCGTACGAGTGTAAAGGCCATACTTCAGGATGAGGGTTACGCTGTAATTGAGTCAGAGGATGGCGAGGAAGCTCTTGCAAGGGTGGCCTCGGAAAAGCTGGACGCTGTACTCCTGGATGTCTGGATGCCGGGTATGGATGGTATCGAGACCTTAAAGGGGATCAAGCAGCAGGATCAGGATATTCCCGTAATTATTATGTCGGGTCACGGAACTATAGAAACTGCGGTCAGAGCTACAAAGCTGGGCGCTTACGACTTCCTGGAAAAACCCTTGAGTATTGACCGCCTTACCCTTGTGCTAAAAAACGCTCTCAGCCAGAGAAACCTTGTTGAGGAGAACAGGGCTCTGAGGAGCACCCATGATGATGCTTCAGAGTTAGTGGGAGAATCCGATGTCATGAAGGGGATCCTGGAACAGGTGAGTATCGTTGCACCCACACAGGCATCGATCCTGATATCTGGTGAGAACGGTACCGGCAAGGAGCTCCTTGCCCGGGCCATACACAAACACTCCAGGAGAAACCACGCTCCTTTCATCGCGGTGAACTGTGCTGCGATACCCGAAACTCTTATCGAAAGCGTGCTTTTCGGCCACGAGAAGGGTGCATTCACCGGTGCAACCTCAAGGAAGCTGGGTAAGTTCGACCTCTCCAACACAGGAACTCTCTTACTGGACGAGATAGGCGATATGAGCCTGGCAACCCAGGCCAAGATCCTGAGGGTCCTGGAGGAAAAGAGTTTCGAGAGGGTTGGAGGCACCCGATCTGTGGAGGTTGATGTCCGCATCATAGCGGCCACTAACAAGAACCTCGAAGAAGAGATAGCCACAGGCAGGTTCAGAGAGGATCTTTTCTTCCGGCTGAATGTTTTCCCGTTTCTCCTGCCTCCCCTAAGGGAAAGAAGGGATGATATTCCGCCTCTAGTGGAAAATTACGTACAGGAATTCGGGACTCAGTACAGCAAGCCGGAACTGAGATTCTCACCGAAGGCGCTTCGGGCAATGGTTTCATATTTCTGGCCCGGCAATGTAAGGGAGCTGAAAAACGTTGTTGAAAGGGTTGCCATTCTGGCGGAGGGTGACACGGTTGATCTGGAGCTGATCCCTGTTTCTGTCAGGGAACCGAAACCGGGACCAAAAGACAGCTCCACCGCAAAAAGTATAGTAGATTACCGCCGGGCCAAAAGGCAGTTCGAAAGGGACTTTTTCCTGGACCGTCTCTCGGACAACGACTGGAACATATCGCGCACATCTCAACAGGTGGGTCTGGAGCGCAGCAATCTTCACAGGAAGATCAAGCAGCTGGGTCTCCGTGATTCTGAGAAAGGAGCTTAGCATGTCACCGGGAAAGAGGAGCATTCTGGAGGCATTCAAGTCTCTGCTTGAAGTAAACCTCGGGCTCAGGGAAGATGAGAGGCTGCTGCTGCTGGGTGACAGGGGACCTGATGGTGGATCAGCAGAACTGGTGGAAGAGCTATCCTCACTGGCGGAAACTGTGCATCCGAGGACCGAAACCCTGATCTTCAATCCTGCCGGTGGTCACGGTATGGAGCCGCCCTACGAGGCATGGGAAGCGGCCTTCGGCGAAAACGGAGTCATGAAGCTGGAAGAAGGCGGGGTTCTGGGCAGGATCCTGCGAAAGAGTGGCGATGAAAAAGACATGGGGAGGGCAGGAGTCGTAACGGAGGAGATCTCAGACGAAATTGTGGAAACCGTTGTTGCCTTGACGCATTACTCTACCAGCCACACCGGCTTCAGGAAATTGCTCA
>JBGMRC010000283.1:0-1880 GCA_048061075.1 bacterium
GCTGGTAGTATGCAACGACTCGGGCCTCATGCATCTGGCCGCGGCAGCAGGTGCTAACGTAGTTGCCCTTTTCGGCTCAACTGACCCTGATGCTACGGGACCCTTCTCGGAATCGGCTGTTGTCATAAGAGGAGAGGCACCGTGCGCGCCGTGTTTTCTCAGGGATTGCCCTACAGAGCTTGAGTGTTTTGATGATGTGACAGTTGATGTGGTACTGGCCGAGTGCGGCAGGATTCTCGAGGGATCAGGATGAAGGTACTTATAGTGAAACTCTCGGCGCTGGGCGATATACTGCATGCCATGCCTGCCGTTAGAAGTCTTATGCTTTCCAGGCCAGATCTGGAGACAGGATGGGCTGTGGACAGACGTTATTCCAGTGTCATGGAGCTCTTCGAAGGTCTTGTCCATCTGCACATTGTTGATCCCAAGCGATGGGGCGGGGATTTTGCTGCTCGCAGTTTCAAAAAAGCCACTGGTGACCTCTGGCATCAGGTTGAGGATATCCGAAGGGTCAAGTATGATATCGCACTGGACATTCAGGGTCTGATCAAAAGCGCCCTGCTCTCAAAGTTTTCCGGCGCCGGGCTTGTGGCCGGGTTTTCCCGGGAGATCTGCCGTGAGCCTTTAAGCGCCAGGTTTTACCGTGAAAAGGTGCATGTTGATACCAGTCTTCCGGTCTCACACCAGATAATGTCGTTGTTGACAAAGGTGCTGGATGTTCCCGGTGAACTTGCTGATCCCGGCCTGACCGTGCCGGAAGGAGCCGAAGAAAAGGCTGAACAGATCCTTGCCGATCATGGGACCGGCAGCCCCGTCGTTCTAGTGGTTGGAGCCGGCTGGCAGACCAAAGTTCTACCGCTGAATTCATTCAGAAAGGTAGCGCGTGCTCTTGCCCGGCAGGCACCTGTAATAGCCCTCGCGGGCAATGAGGAAGAGAAGGTGAGAGCCGAGTTATTAACCGACGGTATCGAAAATGGAGGCATACTATTCAGGGAAGAGATCCCTGTTCTTGCGGGAGTCTTCGAAAGAGCAAGGCTGGTTATAGGAGGTGATACAGGTCTGGTTCACCTGGCCGCCCATATGGGGGTCCCAACGGTCTCTTTTTACGGCGCCAGCCTCGGCGCGAGAAGCGGACCGGAAGGCCCGAACCACAGGCGCGTCCAGTCGGATGAAGATTGCAGTCCCTGTTTCGCAAGGGAGTGTGACAACATCATGTGCATGGATAATCTGGATTCCGACACTATCACTGAAGCTGCTCTCGAGGTGATGAGATGAGCGAAAGCGCCAGAGGGCCTCTGCCTGTTTTACCGACCCTGGCAAGCAGGTACAGGACCGGGCTATCAGCCATGGGTGCGGTGGCATTTCTTGTCTTTGCGACTCCGTCATCAGTTACTATTAAGTGGGGAATTGTAATTATCCTCATGGGCGAAGTGCTGAGAGTCTGGGCGTCAGGACATATTGTGAAAAATGACGGGATCACCAGAGAAGGGCCCTACAGCCTGAGCAGAAATCCCCTGTACGTGGGTAATTTTATCATCGGTACCGGTTTTGTCGTAGCCGCCGGCAATTTGTGGATCGCGCCCTTTTTTCTGGTGTTCTTTGCCGTACTTTACTCTTTTACCATCAGCTATGAGGAACAGTTCCTTCAGATGATGTTTCCAGAGGAGTGGGAGAGTTACAGGAAATCTGTTCCGCGGTTTTTCTCGCTCGGGGTCCTGCCGAATTACGTGTCGGGAGAATTCACCTGGGAGCTGGTTGTAAAGCACAGGGAGGTCAGGAACCTGCCGGCCCTTCTGATAGCTGCCGTTATCCTCTGGTTGAAGTATGTGCTGTTAAGATAAGTTTGATATTTATAAGTTGAAAGTTGAAAGTTGAATGTT
>JBGMRC010000284.1:0-1861 GCA_048061075.1 bacterium
ACATGCCTGAAACGGGCCATAAGATGTTCCGCCAGACAGGCATCGTCAAGATGAAGGAACTCCACACCGTTAAATCCCTGGAAAAATGGGGCGCGCTCCCCGGCAGGACAAGGACTTTCCGCGGACCTGCCCTGTTTCCCAGGATCGAGGAGGTGCCTGAGATCGGAAAGATCGCCGACAGCGCGAGCCCTGAGGATGTGGAAAAACCGAAGAGATCGAAGAAGAATAAAAAAAGGGAAACAGGGAAAGGAGAGAGAGAGGATAACATGATATCCATAGAAGATTTTGCCACTGTTGAGCTGATAGCGGCCCGCATCCTTGAAGCTGAGAAGGTACCGAAATCCAAAAAACTTATCCGGCTTATCGTAGACGCCGGTGATGAGAGACAGCTCGTTGCCGGTATCGCGGAAAATTACGAGCCAGAGGACCTGGTGGGCAAGACAATAGCCATCGTTGCCAACCTGAAACCGGCTAAATTGATGGGAGTGGAATCCAGGGGTATGCTGCTGGCCGCCGAGGACGATTCAGGAATTCACGTGCTTACTTTTGATGAAGACGTTAAACCAGGCACGCGTATTAAGTAGCTTGAAACGGTTATAATGAGTGAACCCGCATATATTGATTCCCACGCTCACCTCGAGATGAAACAGTTTTCAGGCAACCTGGACCAGGTAATTCACCGGGCCAGGGCAGCTGGCCTTATTCATATTGTCACTGTGGGCTCTACCCTGGCCGAAAGCAGGCGGGCCGTAAAGATCGCTAAACAGTACCACGATGTCTCCGCGGTAGTCGGCATCCACCCCCACGACGCCGCGGACTCGGATGAACACACAATTAAGGAATTGAAGTCACTCGCCGGAAATGATGAAGTCGTAGCGATCGGGGAGACAGGCCTCGATTTCTTCCGGGACCGGTCCCCTCGACCTCTCCAGGAGGATTCCTTCCGGAAACATATAGAGCTGGCCGTCGAAACCAGTCTTCCTCTGGTTGTCCACGTTCGCGACGCATACGAGCGTTCCCTCCAGATCATGGCCGAACAGTCCCTGCCCCAAATGGGCTTTGTGGTTCACTGTTTTTCGGGAACTGCCGATGATGCCAGGGAATTCCTGAAACTGGGGGCATTCCTGTCTTTTACCGGAACCGTGACCTTCCCATCCAGGAAGAACCGGGAGTGGACTGAAAAAGTCCTGTCTACAGTTCCCCTGGAGCGCATTATGGTGGAGACCGACTCTCCCTATCTCGCTCCACACCCATTTCGGGGCAAGCGCAACGAACCGGCAAACGTGACTCTGGTGGTACAGGAGATAGCAAAGCTTAAAGAACTTTCCATTGATGACGTAACGCGAATCACCTCCAGGAACGCCATCAACTTTTTCAAACTGCCCATCTCCCCTCCCGGCTCCACGATCGCCTACACGATCCGCGACTCCGTTTATCTTAACGTAACGGGAAAGTGCACTAACGAGTGCATATACTGCCATAGGACCACCGATCCCGTGGTGAAGGGGCACAACCTGAGACTGTCCATGGATCCCACGGTAGATGAGATGATGAAGGCTCTGGAAACCGAGGGCTGGCAGGACCGGTCCGAGGTGGTATTCTGTGGATACGGTGAACCAACTATCCGCCTTGAGGAGATAAAAGAGGTGGTGCGGCGGCTGAAAGGTTCAGGAGCCGAAAAAGTCCGTCTTAATACAAACGGCCTGGGTAATCTCATACACAAAAGGAGTATTGCCGGTGATCTGAAAGAACTAGTGGATGTTGTATCCGTGAGCCTCAACGCCCAGGACGCAAGGACTTACACACAACTTTGCCGCCCCTCCTTGGGCCGGGAGTCATATAATTCCCTTCTGGATTTTTC
>JBGMRC010000285.1:0-1853 GCA_048061075.1 bacterium
GAACTTGATATATATGACATTCAAATTGCGGAGATAACCAGGCAGTATCTCGAATATCTGGATATCATGCGTGAATTCAACCTTGAAGTGGCCAGCGAATTCCTGGTTATGGCATCCACCCTGGTACACATAAAATCGCGAATGCTGCTCCCATCTGATGAGGAGGAGGAAGAGGAGATCGAGACTGACCCACGTGAGGAGCTCATCCGCAGGCTCATTGAATATCAAAGATATAAAACAGCTGCCCATGATCTGAACATACGTCCTCAGTTGGGAAAGGACATCTTCATCCGGCCCGAACCGGAAGGCACGGATCATCCAGCCGACCAGTTTATTGAGGCTTCGCTGTTTCAGCTGATGGACGCTTTTGCCAGGGTGCTTTCAGAGGCAGAAAAGAGAAGGCCCCATGAGATATACAGGGATACTTTCTCCCTGGAAGAGGCCATTGAACATGTCTGTTCGGCTTTCGCAAGCAAAAAGAGCATGAAATTTGTTGAGCTTTTTTCAGGTTCGGAAAACAGGAGGAAGATCGTAACGATATTTCTGGCGATCCTTGAGTTAATGAAGAGAGGACAGCTGACGGCCGTTCAACAGGACCATGACGGCCCTCTCCGGCTTATTTTCGAACAAGCTGCGCATAATGAGGCACCACATAGTAAGTGATTGGTGATTAGTGATTGGTGATTAGAAATTAGTGAATACAAATCTGATGATAATAAGGAGCGATAACTTTGACCGATAAACGAAATAAGGCCCTGGTCGAAGCTCTTTTTTTTGCCTCCCCCAGGCCCATCGGAGTTGATGTCATCCAGGAGGTAACCGGCATGGAGCCTGGTGATATAGGAGATATCATCCGGTCTTTGTCGGAAGAATATGATTCCGAAAGCAGGGGGTTTTCCCTGTTAGAGGTAGCCGGCGGGTATCAGCTGAGAACAAGGCCGGATTTTGCGGATGAGGTGGGGATGCTTTTCCTTGCCCGGGCCAGGAGACGTTTCTCCAGGTCCAGCCTCGAAACCCTCTCCATTATCGCCTACAGGCAGCCCGTGTTGCGATCTGAGATAGAGCAGATCAGGGGTGTTGACAGCGGCGGAGTCCTGAAGACACTTCTCAGCCACAGGATGATCAGGATCCTTGGCAGAAAGGACGCGCCGGGACGACCGATCCTGTACGGAACCACAAGTGAATTTCTGGAATATTTCAGCCTGAGGGACCTTGAATCCCTGCCTACACTTCAGGAAGTCGCTGAGCTGGACACCAACGTTGAAATTGAATAAAACAAGACTTCACAAGGCAATAGCAGATGCAGGTGAAGCCTCACGGCGAGGCGCGGAAAAGTTGATTGCCGCGGGAAGGGTGAAAGTCAACAACGTTCCAGTGAAAAAGATGGGGGTCCTCGTTGATCCGAAGATCGACATCATATCTATCGACGGCATACCGATATCATCTCCTCCAGCCCAGAAGAAAGCCTACCTGCTATACAAACCGGCTAATATCATCTGTTCCAGGAAGGATCCTGAAAAACGCCGAACGGTATTTGACCTGATACCTGCTGAGGTCGCGGGGGGCCTGCATACAGCAGGGCGCCTGGATTACGATGCCGAGGGTCTGATAATCCTCACTAACGATGGGGATCTGACACATCATCTTACGCACCCCGGCGGTCATGTATCGAAAGTCTACCTGGTCAGGATGAAAAAGAAACTGGAAATAAGTGAACTCAGTAAATTTCGAAGGGGTGTCGACATCGATGGGGCCCTGACTTTACCGGCTGAGATCTCGGAAGTGCAGACGGACAACAGGAAGGAGCACTGGTACAGGATCGTTCTCAGGGAAGGGAGAAAGAACCAGCTCAA
>JBGMRC010000286.1:0-1851 GCA_048061075.1 bacterium
GTTCGTTTTTCCTTTCGCGTTTCTGGTAGGAGGCATAGTACACTTTTTGCTGAAATCGTTCGGAATAAGCCTCTAGTAAAGGAGAGATCGTGGAAATTACCAAGCATTCTGAAGAGATACAGGACGAAGTCCTCGAGGTGCTCTGGACGAGCCTCGAAGAAGGCGGGCGTGAGTCCATCCCGGTGGACGAGATCCTCATTATCGGTCTTTCCGGGCCACCCGCCGAAGCCGTGGAGAACCTGAAGGAAAGAGGGCTGGTACAGGTGGAGGACAACGGGGTTCGCCTGACAGACACCGGATTTGAAGAGGCCAGGATGACGATCCGCAGGCACCGCCTCAGCGAAAGGCTATTTGCCGATATCTTCGATATTGTGAAAGATGAAGTGGAAAACGTCGCGTGCCGCTTTGAGCATATGCTCATTAAGCCGAATCTGGAAGAGAAGATCTGTGAGCTTCTGGGACATCCCAAAACATGCCCTCACGACAGGCCCATACCTATAGGAGAGTGCTGCCACAGGGCTGATACAGCCGTTGATCAGGCGGTTGTTCCGATGAACCGGCTACGTCCCGGCGAGGCGGGTGTCATAGCCTATATTCATTCAGGGGATTCGGAAAAACTTAAGAAACTGATGGCCATGGGTATCCTCCCCGGCGAGGAGGTGGACCTTGAGAGGAGATTCCCCTCCTTTGTCTTTAATGTGGGGCACAGTCGGTACGCTGTGGACGAGGGGATGGCATCTGCCATATTCGTGCGGCGCCAGGAGTTGTCCGGAGAATAGAAGCTTTTGCCGGAACCCTGCAAAAATTAATTATCTCAAGCCGGGCTTTTGGGTGTAATCACTTGGCTGCGCAACCCCCTTTGAGCTTCGCTTCGTGATTCACCAAAAACCCGGCCGTATGAAAACACTCTGTCGAAATCCCACCAGCCAATCGTGGGATGGATCGAAAAGTGAGGGGAAATGAAAATTCATCCGGATTGTCGGCCTTGCCTGATCAGACAGATTGAATCAACGGCCCGCGCGGCATGTGACGATCCTGACCTTATCAGGAGAGCATGTATCGAGGCGGCAGACGTCCTGGAAAAGGCCTGGGACGACGAGCTTACTCCACCGGAGGTAAGCGCTGGTCTTTACGGCCAGGTGGCCCGGATATGTGGAAACGACGATCCATATCTTCCCCAAAAGATCCATTTTACAGACAAAGCCCTGAAGCTGTTTCCCTCCATGCAGGAAAAGGTCATGACTTCCGCCGACCCCTTCGAGGCAGCAGTCAGAATGACAATTGCCGGAAATATAATTGATTTCGGCACCGGGGAGAGGAGAAAGGAAATAGACCTGGAAGAGGTCCTCCTCGGTTACATGACCAGACCTTTTTTTATCGATGACTTCCAGGAACTTTTCGAAAAATCCGCCCTCGCCAGGGAGGTGCTCTATATCGGGGACAACGCGGGCGAGACCGTCTTCGACCGTCTTCTTCTGGAAATGCTGGACCAAAACCGCCTTTACTACGCTGTCAAGGGTGGTGGTATCATAAACGATGCGACTGAAGAAGATGCCAGAAGGGCCAGGATCCACGATCATGCCCGTATTGTTGATACAGGGCAGCGGATGCCGGGAACAGTTCCCGCTTTATGCAGCAGCGAGTTCAGGAAGATCTGGGACAGGGCAGACCTGGTGATCTCCAAGGGACAGGGTAATTTTGAGACATTGACTGAACTGCCGAGGGAGGGCCGGATCTTCATGCTGTTTATCGTCAAGTGTCATGTTGTAGCTCAACATCTTGGGGCATCGGAAGGAGATATGGTGGTGATGAAATGGTAATAGTGCTGTCCAAAGTCCAAGGTCCAATGTC
>JBGMRC010000287.1:0-1849 GCA_048061075.1 bacterium
AAAATCCCGGCCCTGATATATATGTATCCATTTCAATGTTCTAATGGTTCATCCTCCACACCCCTGCCGGCCCATGGACGGAGTCTCTCGTCCCAAGACCCATGCCCCAGAAATAGTTATCGTGAAGAATGAAATGACGAAGCGATCTTATAATTCATAAGATTGCCGCGTCGCTCCGCATTTTGCGATGCTTCTCGCAATGACTGAAACATACACGTTGGTCGTTGGTTCATTGGACTTTGGTCGCACCAAACCCCTCTTTCCTTCTCCCTAATCCCTGCTTTGCCACCATACCCCTATGGTAAGGTAAAGTAACAGCAAAACGTCTTGACGCTATAACGTTATAACGTTATACTTTTATCATGAGCGCAAAGACGAAAAGGGCGACTATATACATGGATCCCGAGCTTCACAGGGTTCTCAGGTTGAAGGCTGCTGAGGTGGAAAGATCCATATCCGATCTGGTTAACGATGCCGTCAGGCAGAGCCTGTTTGAAGATGCCGAGGATCTTGCTGAGTTTGAACTCAGGACAGCCGAGGCAAGCCTGGAATTCGAAGAGGTTTTAAAGGACCTCAAGGCCCGTGGCAAGTTATAGGATATCTATCAAGACATCTGCAGTCGGGGAACTGGAAGGTATTCCCGATAGTAACCGTTCCCGTATCATATACCTGATCCAGGGTCTTGCCGAAGATCCAAGGCCTGCAGGCTGTGAAAAGCTGTCCGGTTACGATAAATATCGCCTCAGGCAGGGCAGGTACAGTATTCTTTATCGGATAAATGGTGATGAAGTTATCCTCACCGGTGCCGTTTCCAGGCACTAGACAGCGAATAGTCACTCCAAAACAATTGACAAAATGCACATTTAAATGTACATGATCATGTACATTTAAATGTGGAGGTGTATTATGGCAAAAACGCTGTCCATGGTTGAGGCACGGAAGAAGCTGACTTCGCTGCCGGAGGAGTTCGCCCGGAAAGAGGAACTCGATGCAGTAGCGATTACGAGACGCGGGAAGCCTGTTTTGGCCGTCATGCCCTGGGAACTTTATGAGTCTATAATTGAAACTCTTGATGTTATGGGCGATGAGGAACTGACATCTGTTCTTCGTGAGAGCATAGCTGAATATGAGAGGGGAGAAACGATCCCCTGGGAAAAGGTGAAGGAGGACCTTGACCTTTGACCTGGCAGGTGGTGGTTACACCCAAAGCCCTTGATATGATCCAGGCAATTTCCGACCGCAGGATCAGAAAACAGGTTTCGCAGGCAATTTCCGCCCTTGCAGAAGATCCTGACATAAAAGGAAAGGCCCTTATTGGAGAACTGGCCGGTTTCCGGGCAATTCGAGCAGCAGGTCAGCGGTACCGTGTGATCTACCGGGTTGAGAAGCTAAAGGTTCTCGTTGTGGTCGTAGCAGCTGGCCAGAGGAAAGAGGGGAGCAGAAAGGACATCTACTCACTGGCCAGCAAGCTTTTCCGCCAGCGTCTATTGTCTGAGTAACTTTTTAAGTTATGGGTCCGAATCCTCACTCAATACTTTATCTTGATTACTCTCCCTGTGACCGTGTAATCTATCTGGTAACGTATCTCAGATAGTGTTTCTATTTATTCTGGAGGTTATCCATGAGAAGTTCTGTCAAAGAATCTAAAACCAGGAGTTTTTTCAAGGAATCCGATATCAAGATCTATGGGACTATAAATCTGTGGTGTGATGAATGCGGCATAAAGATCGAAGGGGACCCCTACCAGACCAGCTTCTGCGGTATATGCGTCTGTTTTGAACCGGTGGATTTCTGTTCCAAAGTGTGCTGGGACAACTCAGATATGTACAATACTGATAACTGGCCGCCA
>JBGMRC010000288.1:0-1823 GCA_048061075.1 bacterium
ATCGCGCCCTTCGCACTACGCACTGCGCACTCAGCTGAAAGGTGTCTCCGTAGTGAATAAAAGTCACCTGTCGAACCTGGATTCTATCTCCTCAACTACACGCTTTGCGAGGTCCTTTGGGGATGCCATCCCGTCGAGAATCAGGAAACGATCCGGCTCCCGTCCCGAAATCGCCAGGTAGCCTTCTCTCACCCGTTCATGAAAGGCAAGTTCCTCATCATCAAACCTCGTTTCGTCCGTCGAGCTGTTCCTTAGATTGCGTTGTTGAGCCCTGGCTAAACCTTTTGCCGGTGGAAGATCCAGCAGGACAGTGAGGTCGGGAATAAGTTCCTCTCTTGCCTGATCGACCACAGCTTTTACGATCTCAAGGGGAATACCCCTTCCATATCCCTGGTAAGCCTCAGTTGCGTCGGAAAAGCGGTCACACAGAACTGTTTTGCCGTCCTTGATCGCTGGTAGCAAAACTTCATTTACATGCTGAGCTCTGTCAGCAGCATAGAGAAACAGTTCGGCAAGGGGAGTTACACGAGCACCCTTGGGGTCCAGGAGTACCTTCCTGAGTGATTTACCCAGATCGGTTCCTCCTGGTTCCCTGGTGACGATTTGCTCAACCCCACTCTGTTTCAGGGCGTCCGACACCAGGGTGATGAGAGTAGACTTACCAGAGCCCTCGATCCCCTCAAAAGTAACGAAAATTCCTTTCACCAGTCAGCCTTCCGGTAACTGCTCTATGGGCAGCACTCCGATGGATCTCCTTTTACCTTCTGGATGAGGTGGACCAGGAGCGGTTTGAGGACATCGAGCCCTTCCCTGACCGCCTTTGGACTGCCGGGGAGGTTTATGATGACTGTTTCACCCCTGACACCGGCTACGCCACGGGCCAGAGCTGCCGTGGGTACATGATCTCTTCCTGCTGCCCTCATTGACTCCGGAATGCCCGGGATCTCGAAATCAAGAATACTTAAAGTAGCCTCCGGGGTCCTGTCCCTCGGCGCGGGGCCTGTGCCGCCGGTGGTCAGTATCAGATCCAGTTTGTCATCATCAGCCCACTTGGACAGGGTCTGTGAAATAAGCTTCTCTTCGTCCGGTAGTATATTGATCCTTGCCCATTCAATATCAAGAGAGGCAAGTTCTTCCATTATCGCGGGGCCGCTTCTATCCTCATACTCTCCAGCGGAAGAACGGTCACTCAGTGTAAGCACGCCTGCTCTTATCAACATACTGCTTTTCCCTCATCCTCTATTATTATGCTATCCTCGGTCCTGATGGGTCCGCCCTTCAGGACCTTGACGAATATACCTTCTTTCGGCATGACACAGTCGCCCGCCTGGAAGTATATAGCGCACCGGTCATGACATTCCTTTCCGATCTGGGTAATTTCCACAAGTGTGTTATCCCCCAGTCTGATCCTGGTACCCACCGGCAGCCGGGAGAGGTCCACACCCACAGTGGTGATGTTCTCCGCGAAATCACCGGGACCCACGTTCAGGCCCAACGCAGTCATCTTCTCGATGCTTTCACTGGCGAGAAGGCTGATCTGCCGATGCCACTGGCCGGCGTGGGCATCACCCTCTATCCCGTGGTCAGCTTTCAATTGGGCGGATTCAACATTATCCTTTTTCACACCCTTTTCATCACTGATTGAAATGGCCGCTATCTTCATAAAGTCATGTTCTTTGTTGTTAGGGTCGTAAAAAGTCCATCCACACAAAGTACCTTATACAGGGTGGGGATTCAACTTCTCTGAAGAGAAGTTGATGCTCATTTGTTCTTTTTCCACTTTGGGTGTTTGATCCCGAACTGTTTAATTTTGTAGTGGATGA
>JBGMRC010000289.1:0-1791 GCA_048061075.1 bacterium
TTGAGCTCCAGGACGGCCTCTTCCACGTTCCCCGATCTGAGCAGGGTCTTTCCGAACATGGCTATGAGGTCCGGCCACTGCGGATGCTTTCCAATGAGACGCCTCAGAATATCTGAGGCGTCCCCGTAAAGGCCTTCGCGCACCATAGCCGAGGCAAGGACCATTTCGCCCTCTGTCACGTCCAGCTGGTCCTTGAGCTCTATTTTCCTGCTGGTGCCCAATATCCACACTGCTATGCCGAAGAATAAGGCCATTACTACAAAAGAGGTAACGACACCGGGTAAGTAAGAATTTATCCTACTGTTCCAGGCGATTTCATCCTGTTCGCCTCTGATACTACTCTCAGGGCTGATGATGGATTTGATTCCAAGGATTCTCGCAAGGTCGATGAGATCCCTTTCTTCGGGCTCAGGAGGAAGAAACTCGGTGATGCTGAAGGAAACTAACTCTATACGGTATCCATTGCTCTGGATGGCCAGCATCCCGACACCGGGTGCAAGCCAGTAATAGCCTTGATAGATGGGGTTTGACAGTGGTCTGTATCCTATCTTGTAGGTTTCAGAAAAAGATCCGGCTGGAACGGTGAACTTCTGCTTCTGAATCACCGTGAAAGACATTGGATTATCACCCCAAGGTGAGGTCCATGTGTCCCCGACCCGTATGGGAAATTTCAAAAGGAGTGTCGGGACAGCAGGCTCGTTCTCCAGGGGGTTGCCCGGCAGGATGTCGAACCGGTAAATGGCGTCCTTTGTGTTCAGGAAATAAAAGGGTCTTTTGGTTCCTGTTATCATTTCGCTGAAGATGACTCCGGAAACGTTCAATGTTCGGCTTACTGTAAGAACCTCTCCACCCCCGGAATCGTCCATGTATATCCAGCGGCTGCCCGGATTCATCGGGAATACATCGGTTCCGGCGGCCCAGAGGTTTACCGGGGCCAGGAGCGTCAATATTGCCAGAATACTAATGATAGTGTTTAATGATCGGGACATATCTAAAGAGCCCCCCTGTTGGCTACTATTTTTTAGCATAGCAAGGGGTTGGTGCAAAGGACATCCTGAAATGCGAATTCTTGTGGATGGTTACAACTTGATAAGGCGTATTCCGGAACTGGCTCTGGCAGACAGAGAGGATCTGGAGAGGGGCAGGGACGCGCTTGTTGATGCGTTATCCCAGTACAGGTCAGGCAGGGGGCATAAGATCACCGTCGTATTCGATGGCGCTGATTCATATTCCCAGGGGGGCGGCGTGGAAAAAGTGAGGGGGATCGCCGTTATCTATTCGCGGCACGGCAGGTCGGCGGACGATGTGATCATATCGATGTGCCGGGAGGGAAATGCAGACCTGCTTGTAACTGCGGACAGTGACCTGCGCAGAAAAGCTGATGACTCGGGAGTTCCCTCAGCTCACCCGGAATTCTTCTGGGACCGCGTACAGGGTGAGATCTACAGGATGCTTAAGGGTGCTTTGCCGGAAGATGAGGAGCCGCAGCATACAGCGGGTAGGCGCAGGCTCAAAAAGAAGGACCGCAAGGTGAAAAATCTCCTGTCACGCCTCTGATGAAGCTTTAAAAGAGACCCTTTTTTCGTCTCCCTTGATCATCCGGTCAATATTATCCCGATGCTTGAAGATGAGAAGGGCTGCGGCAATGGCGCAAAAGACAGCCAGAGCTGGATTCCCTGTCAGAACAAGTGCGAAAACTGGACTGATAAGGGCTGATACAAGGGCGCCTGCGGAAGAGTACCTGGTGATGATCACCGTACAGATCCAGACTGCGATACTCAGCCCCGCTAC
>JBGMRC010000290.1:0-1781 GCA_048061075.1 bacterium
TCCGCGAGGGCGGACGCACGGTGGGAGCCGGAGTTGTCGCCGAGGTCATTGAGTAAACAGGGTTTTGCAAGGGTAGAGGACGGCGCTGATGAGAGTGATAGTTACACTTGAATGCACTGATTGCAAGAGACGCAACTATACATCAACCAAAAACAGGAAGAACACCACTGAGCGGCTTGAGCTGAAAAAGTACTGCCGTTTCTGCCGGAGCCATACGCTTCACAAGGAGACGAAATAACTCCGTTTCCATCCAGACAGAGGATAGGCCAGTAGCTCTAACGGTTAGAGCACCGGTCTCCAAAACCGGGTGTTGGGGGTTCGAATCCCTCCTGGCCTGCCATTCCCTTTCCCTGACGGGAATGCATCCTCTGCCTTTGAGATAACCAGAGGAAACTACCTCATGTGGAAAAAGGTAAAGACTTTTCTCACCGACGTCAAAGTGGAATTAAAGAAGGTAAACTGGCCATCGAGACAGGATACTATCGCATCAACTGGAGTGGTGGTAGTGGTTGTTTTGGTCATCTCGTTCTATCTTGGCATTATAGATATTCTCCTGAGCCGCATGATCACATCCATCTTTAGTTAGGAATAAGGGGAATCCGGTGACTTCGAACGGAATGAACTGGTATGTGGTTCATACCCATACTGGATATGAAAGTCAGGTAAAGAAAGCGCTGTACCAGAAGTTCAGGGAACAGGGCCACGAGACATCTCTCGGGGACATTATGATCCCCTCCGAAGAGGTTGTGGAACTGAAAAAAGGCCGAAAGAAAATCTCCACCCGTAAATTCTTCCCGGGCTACATCATGATAGAACTCGATCTCGATGATGACACATGGCACCTGGTCAACGGCCTGCCGAAGGTGACCGGTTTTGTCGGAGGTTCCACTCCGACCCCCCTTTCCGGCGATGAGGTAAGCAAGATAAAGCAGCAGGTAGAAGAGGGAGCCGAACGGCCGACACCCAAGGTCCTCTTCTCCACGGGTGAGAGCGTGAGGGTGATTGACGGGCCCTTCACTAACTTCAATGGAGTCGTTAAGGAGGTCAACGAGGAAAAGGGCAAACTGAAGGTCCTCGTTACCATATTCGGGAGAGCTACCTCTGTGGAACTGGAGTTTCTTCAGGTGGAGAAAAACTGACCGGGGGCAGCGGGTGCGTACCGCACTTCCCGGTTATCCCGAAATACCAGTGAGGGAAAAAACAGATGGCAAAAAAAGAGATTGGCAAGATCAAGCTTCAGATCCCGGCAGGTCAGGCGAATCCCTCGCCACCGGTCGGGCCCGCCCTGGGACAGCACGGTGTCAACATCATGGAGTTCTGCAAGGCCTTCAATGCCAAGACGCAGGATCAGGGCGGTCTGATCATTCCAGTGATCATAACCTTGTATGCGGACAGGTCTTTTTCCTTTATCACAAAGACACCTCCCGCTGCGGTCCTGCTGAAAAAAGCCGCCGGACTGGAGAAGGGTTCAGGGGAGCCGAACAAGCTGAAAGTCGGGAAGGTGACAAAAGCCCAGGTGGCAGAGATCGCTAAAACGAAAATGAAAGATCTGAACGCATATTCTATTGATGAGGCCGCTCGTATGATCGAGGGAACTGCCCGGAGTATGGGCATAGTGATCGAGGGAGAAGAGCTCGCCGTAGGAGCGGAATTTGTCGTGGAGTCCGAAGAGCAGGTCGAGGCATCGGGAGAAGGTGAAGCATGAAACGGACTAAAAGGTATTCGCAGGCATTAGAGAAGCAAGACAGGAACAAAACCTATGATTTTGCGACTTCCGTCTC
>JBGMRC010000291.1:0-1781 GCA_048061075.1 bacterium
GAATAATTGAAAATCGGGATCACAAGGAGAAAGCCAATGAAACGAGTATACAAGAGTATCGATGAGTTGATCGGCAACACACCACTACTGAGGATCAACGGTCCGAGCGACGAGACAGGTACTGAAATTCTGGCCAAGCTCGAGTCCTTCAACCCCTATTCCAACGTCAAGGACAGGATCGGGCTGTCAATGATAGATGCTGCTGAAAAGGACGGTCTGCTGGGACCGGATACCGTCATCGTGGAGCCTACATCCGGCAACACGGGAATCGCCCTCGCCTTCGTGGCGGCTAGCAGAGGTTACCGGCTGACCCTTACAATGCCGGATACGATGAGCGTGGAGCGCAGAGTTCTACTTGCCGCGCTGGGAGCGGAACTCATACTCACTCCAGGCTCCGAAGGCATGAAGGGTGCCATTGCCAAGGCTTACGAGATAGTCGAAGAGAGCGAAAACACTTTTATGCCCCAGCAGTTTGAGAACCCCGCCAATCCGGAGATTCACCGCACGACCACTGCCGTCGAGATCTGGAATGATACCGACGGCGAGGTGGATATCGTTGTCGGAGGAGTCGGTACGGGTGGTACACTCACAGGCGTGGGAGAGGTTATCAAGAAGAAAAAACCCGAATTCAAGATTATCGCCGTCGAACCCGAGGACAGCGCTGTCCTCTCCGGTAAGCCTCCGGGACCGCACAAGATCCAGGGAATAGGCGCGGGTTTTATCCCTGCAGTTCTGAACATGGATGTCGTCGACGAGATAATTACAGTCTCGAACGAAGACGCGTTCAATACCGCCAGGGACCTCGCCAAGGATGAAGGTGTGCTGGTGGGCATCTCCTCAGGAGCTGCCCTGCACGTGGCGATAACCGTGGCAAAGAGGGGCGAGAATAAAGGAAAAACAATAGTTGTCGTCCTCCCTGACTCGGGCGAGCGCTATCTTTCAACTGAGCTTTTCCAATAAATTTCTTTGGGATCAAGGTCCAGGTTCCAAGTGAATACAGATTTATTTTACACACATGGAACTTGGAACATGGAACATGGAACTCCGCTGAAATCAGCCTTTCTCACTTTCAGCTAATATATCTACAGGGCTGATTCCAGGGGGCCGTGCCCCCCATCTTATTATCACTTCCCGCGCCAGAACATTCCCCCTCTGTGCGCAGACCCCAAGGGGTTTACACTCCTTCATGGCGGAAAGGAATCCCGCGGCGAAGGCATCTCCACCCCCTGTCCTGTCTACCGGCTCGATCTCCGGGAACGGAAAACGCTTTGTCCTGAAGCCTTGCACAGCTATGCAGCCGCCTTCCGGCAGTGTTACGACCGCTACCTGCTTGTCCAACGCAAGAAGCGCTTCGTCAGGGTCCTGCATTCCGGTGATGGCCGTCAGCTCATCCAGGTTGAGGACAACCCCTGTCACATCACCCAGCAGTTCTCTGTGATCTGTATTACCGGGGTTAAGGAAAACCGGGATATCCTGTTCTTCGGCATACCTGGCGTATTCTTTTGCCAGGTTCACATTCCCGCTTGAAAGATAAACCATACGGCAGCCGGAAAGAAGTTCAGGACGGAATACTCCATGAAGGTTGGCTCCCTGACTCCTGACCACCCTCTTTTCCCTGCCTGTTGTAAATATTGCCACGATTCCGGTAGATGAATCGGAAATTTCTATTCCAGCCACGTTCACACCGGCGTCAGCGAGGGCAGCAACATGCTCCCTGCCCGGAAGGTCATCTCCCACTGCCCCTGCCATGGCCACATCACACCCGAGGCGGGCAAGCCAGT
>JBGMRC010000292.1:0-1738 GCA_048061075.1 bacterium
GGGCTTTCCTTGCGATAGGTCAGGGCTATACGGAGTGGCTGGGCAATAGCCTTGAGCTTTTTGCCTTCACCATCAAGGAATATTTTAATCCTCTCGTGGAGAGCTTCCTCCACGAAATCATCCGTACTTTCGAGAAGGTCCTTCACTTTTCCCAGCAGCGGTACTACTTCAGGCGTAAGGAATTTTTCTGCCGCGTCCTTTTCGTAATCGGTAGACTCTGAAAAATAAAACACTGCCTTTGCCGCCATTTCATCCAGTGTCCTTGCCCTTTCCCTGAGGGTGATGACAACTTTTTCCAGCCACTTGCGCCATTCAGGATCCTCAATGGGCAGCGTATATTCAGGGCCCAGATGATCCTCCAAATGCGTTACCAGAAGTCGGGCGATCTCGTCGGCAGGGAGGGTTTTAATGTAGTGAGAGTTTATCCACAACAGTTTGTCGGTATCGAAGATCGCCGCCGATCTGTTGACGTTTTCCAGGGTGAATTTCTCGATAAGCTCTTCTTGATCGAATATCTCCTGGTCCCCGAAGGACCAGCCAAGCCTCGCAAGGTAATTGATCATTGCCTGCCAGAGGTAGCCCTGGTCCCTGTACGCGGTAACCGAAGCGGCGCCGTGCCGCTTGCTCAACCTGGCTTTGTCTGGACCGAGGATCATGGGCAGGTGGCCGAATTCGGGGGGTTCCAGTCCCAATGCGTAGTACATCTGCATCTGTCGCGGAGTGTTGGACAGATGGTCCTCACCTCTGATCACGTGGGTTATTTTCATGAGCGCGTCGTCTACCACTACAGTCAGGTTATAGGTAGGGCTTTTGTCCGAACGGCGGATGATCAGGTCGTCCATCTGATCTTTGTCGAATATAACCTTCCCGCGGATAAGGTCGTTCACAACGATGTTTCCCGCCTGGGGCGTTTTGAACCTGATAGTGTGCTCGCCGGTTTTTTCGCCCTCGGCAAGTTTTCTGCAGCGGCCATCGTATTTGGCAGGCTGTCCCTTTGCCATTGCCTCGCTGCGCCTCTGCTCAAGCTCTTCAGGAGCGCAGTAGCACGGGTATGCCTTCCCCTCCGACAGGAGCTTGTCAATGTGCTCCTGATAGAGATCAAAACGGTCCGTCTGTCTGAACGGTCCTTCATCCCAGTCAAGATGCAGCCACTCGAGACCATCGAGTATCCAGCCGACAGCTTCCTCTGTGGAGCGCTCTGAATCAGTATCCTCTAGCCTGAGAATGAACTTGCCGCCGTGATGACGGGCAAAAAGCCAGTTGAAAAGGGCGGTTCTGACACCGCCGATGTGCAGATAACCGGTGGGACTGGGGGCGAATCTGACTCTGACTTCTTCTTTCATTAATGTCCTTTCTACTTTACACTTCCTCTCCCCTGGTGGGAGAGGATCGAGGAGAGGGGGATATATTACCACCCTCCCCCTTCCCCTCCCCTCAAGGGAGGGGTGTAACACCCCCATAAACCCTGTGAAACCCTGTGGAGCAGCCTGAAAGTGGCTGCGCCGTGGTCCAGGCTCTTATCTCTTTTCGTAAACCCAAACAAGGGTTTTCCTTTGCGAGCTTGGCGTCTTTGCGTGAGGCAAGCTTTACTTTTGTATGACTATTCCTGCATAGCCGACAACCTGATTGTAATCTCCGCTAACTTCACCTGATGTACTGTACTTTATTAGCTTTGCCCCGGAGGCCCCCAGGGCAGAAGCCAGATGCAGCATCACCGCTGTAGGCATAATACCGCACA
>JBGMRC010000293.1:0-1733 GCA_048061075.1 bacterium
TTCCATGACTGACGAAAAGACCCGGAAAAACCTGCTTTCATCGCTGCCGAAAGTGGATCAGGTACTGGCCCACTCTGAGATCCAGGCGCATTCCGGTACTGTGGCCGTGATGATCGTTAAGGCGGCCGTAAGAGCAGAGATCGATTTGGCCCGCAAAAGGGTCCTCTCCGGAGAAATTACCCAAAAGGCTGAACTTGCACTGGACCAGGTAGCCAGCCGTGCAGCCGCAAGAGCGATCGATATGGACAGACCCCGTCTGAGGAAGGTGATAAACGCCACCGGCGTTGTTCTGCATACCAACCTCGGCCGCAGTCCTTTACCGGAAGAAGCCATCCGCCAGATAGCCCTTGCTGCATCTGGATATTCCAACCTGGAGTACGATATAAGCTCCGGGAAAAGGGGCTCCAGGGACGATCTCATCGAGGAGATCATTTGCGATCTCACCGGGGCCGAGGCGGCAACGGTGGTAAACAACAACGCAGCGGCGGTCCTGCTCGCCCTTAACACGATGGCAAAAGGAAGCGGCGTTGTTGTCTCCAGGGGAGAGCTTGTGGAGATCGGGGGGGCTTTCAGGATACCCGATGTTATGGCCGCCAGCGGCGGACGCCTGATCGAGGTGGGAACTACCAACCGCACCCGGATCGGTGACTATGAAAAGGCTATAGACGATGACACCGCCCTTCTCCTGAAGGTTCATACGAGCAACTACAGGATAGTGGGATTTTCTGAAGAAGCGTCTATCGAGGATCTGGTGGGTCTGGGGAAGAAGAAAAAGCTTCCGTTCATGGTTGATCTGGGGAGCGGCTGCCTGATGGATCTTACCCGGCTGGGCCTGACAGAACACGAGCCCACAGCGGCTGAGGTAGTTAAGAGCGGTGCCGATGTCATTACGTTTTCCGGGGATAAGCTCCTGGGAGGCCCCCAGGCCGGAATTATTATCGGCAAGTCGAAGTTCATCGAATCAATCAGAAAAAACCCCATGAAGAGGGCCCTGAGAGTCGGCAAGCTGACCCTTGCTGCCCTGGAGACCGTTCTGAAAATATACATGGAGCCGGACCGGGCAGCCCAAAACCTTCCCGCGCTTAAGATGATATCAGCGGACAAGAGATCCATCGCGGCAAGAGCAAGGCGCTTTGCCCGAACCCTGGGTGAGTTGCCCCTGGAGATATCCTTTGTGTCCGCCATTTCAAAGGTCGGAGGAGGAGCGCTTCCTTTAGAGGATATGCCCACAACTCTTATGGCTCTGGAGGCACCAGGATTGTCCGCCCATGATCTTGAAGAGCGGTTGCGGGCTCAGGACCCACCCGTTGTGGGCAGAATAGTGGATGACAGGTTCTGCCTGGATCTAAGGACCGTATCGACTTCGGAACTTGCAGCGCTGAGAAATTCGATCAAGTCAGCACTGCAACAACGAGTTAAAAGTTAAAAGTTGAATGTTGAAAGTTATGCCAAGCTGAAAAGGTCTCCATCCGAAGGCCTGGGCCAGAGGCTTGAGAAGGGGTCAGACACAAGGCGCGACCAGAGGCGCAAGCCGGAAGCGTATTAGTAATACGTTGTGGTTCGACAGGCTCACCGTCCTGAGCTTGCCGAAGGAAGGATTGGCGACGAGGAAGAACAAAGCCGCTCGCTCCTGCTTACGGCCCTGAGCCTGTCGAAGGG
Source organism: bacterium (assembly GCA_048061075.1). Lineage (GTDB taxonomy): Bacteria > BMS3Abin14 > BMS3Abin14 > BMS3Abin14 > BMS3Abin14 > SZUA-178. Next base: position 1,660 of record JBGMRC010000293.1, read on the forward strand.
CAGATGGGCCCTTATTGAAGCCGCATAAAAATAAAGGGAGAAAGTAATCAAGACCCACACAGTAATAGGCACCG
>JBGMRC010000294.1:0-1673 GCA_048061075.1 bacterium
CCAGATGGGATTCCCAGGCGGCATGATGGAAGACAGGGACGATGGTGATCTGCTCCGGACGGCGGTCAGGGAAACCGAGGAAGAACTTGGCATCTTATCAGATCAGATCAACATTCTCGGAAAGTTAAAGACCAGGAAAACGTATTCAACAGGAATAACTGTTACTCCCTTTGTGGGGTCTATCCCGTTCCCATACACCTTCTCTCCAGATCCAATGGAAGTGAAGAGCATGCATACCGCATCACTCGTCCAGCTCCTGAAGACCGTTCAGGGGGAGGATAATCAGTTCGATCTCCCTCCACCCGTCTACCCTATAGACGAGAGGCCGATTTGGGGACTGACAGCGGGTATTCTCACGGAGCTGGCACAGGTTCTTGGACCTGTTCTATAAACCTGCTCCCCATCCATTTACAAGAAGAGGCTACTCCTTCTCCTCCTTTGCCTGTCGAACCATATCAAGCTTCCAGTGACCCAGAACCAACCATTCGCCGGGTTCTCCCAGGAACGGATGTTCTTTGCCGAAAAGTTTTTTCAGATTTGCCACTCCCCTTTCCTCAATATTCCTGGCCTTCCTCTTCGGCTACCTGTTCGACCGCCATGCGGTCAAGGATCCCACCCATATAAACCACTACGGCGATGCACACCACGGCACCCAGACCCAGGGAAAGGGATGTCCAGAATGGCAGATGCTTATTAACTTCTCCGCCCATGAAAATAATGAGTCCGTAAACAGACAGGCCAATAAATGTAGAAGCAGCAAGATGCTGTATGAACTGATAAAGCTTCCTCTTCATAAAATATTCTCCGGATTAGAACCTTCAGACAGTATTGACCTCGCCTGATCTGAGTGAATATACAGCACCGGTGACCATCAGATCACCGGCTTCGACCTTCTTTCTGATGGAATCTGAAAGACCCTGGAGCTGATGCTGTGTAAACCGGACATTTTCGGTAACAGCCGCCTCCATGATCTCGCGGGATATTTCAGTTCTGGTATTTATGTCTTTTAAGGATGGTTTTATCCGCTCAACCAGCCTTTTAATTGAGCCATGCACTTCACCGCCGGCAAGGGCTGCTTTGACAGCGCCACAGGACTCATGCCCCAGCACCAGTATCAAAGGAACGTCAAGATGATCTACGGCATACTCCAGGCTTCCCAGGACCGACGTCCCTACCACATGCCCGGCGACTCTCACTATGAAAATCTCCCCAAGGCCTGCATCGAACACATGCTCAGGCGGCACTCTTGAATCGGAACAACAAAGAATTGCCGCCATAGGGCTCTGAGAATCCACGAGGCTCTCCCTGTCTGCTTGTCCCACTGCCCTGGCCCCTCCACCCTCAAGATACCGCCTGTTGCCTTCCAGCAACTTTTCAAGAGCTTCTCTTCCCGTCACGGCAAGTTCTCCAGCTTGATCACGTACGTTGAAATAAAAACCCGATAGCAGATAAAAAACAGCGGGCCGAACCAACCCGGCTGCAAATCAGATTACAAACAGAGACATATAAAACAACATGTTTTCCCGGTAGTCAAGGTTGGATATTGGATTGTCAAGATTCGAGATAGAATATTAGAGCATCAGTGATTGGATGTTGGAAAGTGGAAAGTGGAGTATTGGTAATTAGAGCATTGGATCAATCAGTTTGTTATCTGTTGATTTACTAGAAACCAG
>JBGMRC010000295.1:0-1567 GCA_048061075.1 bacterium
ATTCCTTTCTGCCATTTGATAAGCTTCTTAATCCCCTTAGCCCCCTCCTCCACCATAAGATCCAGGTCTTCCCTGCTGAAGGTAGTCCCCTCGCCGCCGCCCTGGATCTCAACAATACGGCCGCTTCCGGTCATTACCAGGGTCAGATCCACATCAGCCTGTGAATCCTCAATATAGGACAGGTCAAGAAGTATCTTCTGATCCACGATCCCCACGCTTACAGCCGCCATGAAGTCCTCAACGGGGATCTTCCGGATCTTCTTTCCCTTCTGCATGTGCCTCAGGGCATCCACCAGGGCAATAAAAGCGCCGTTAATAGCGGCAGTTCTTGTGCCCCCGTCTGCCTGGATGATATCGCAGTCTATCCACAGCGTCCTCTCTCCCAGTGCAGCCGTATCCACAACCGCCCGCATGGTGCGGCCGATCAGTCTCTGGATCTCAGAAGCACGGCCGGCTGTCCGTGTTACTGTGTCCCTTGTGATCCTTTTCTGGGTGGATCTCGGGAGCATGGCGTATTCAGCGGTTACCCATCCCTGTCCTGTCCCTTTAAGGAAGGGGGGTACACGCTCCTCAACCGATGCGCTACAGACCACCCTGGTCTTTCCCATCTCCAGCAGGACGCTTCCCTCTGCGTGCATCAGATAGGGCCGTTCGATCTTCAGTTCCCTGATCTGGTCCGGCTCACGGCCGTCGGGTCTGATCAGTTCCCCGAGCTTGTAGGTCAAGTCGGACACTTCAATCTCCCTCCTCAAGTGTTACCCGGGTTACATTTTCCAGTTCCTCATTAAGGAAGATCCGCCCTACATCGGTAAACTGCGTGGGCGAATCGGAAACTTCAAAGCGGACAGAACCTGTTTCAGTGCCTGTCACACCGGTCTTGCTTTCCACATACTCCCTGACTTCCTTACTGGTTTCGTCTGCCGAATCGATGAGAATGACGTCGTCTCCCATGATCCTGGAAATAATACTCTTCAACATCGGATAGTGAGTGCATCCCAGGACCAGAGTATCTACTCCCTGAAGTATCATAGGCTCAAGGTACCTGTTCGCTATTTCGAAAGTAACATCGTCATCAAGCAGTCCTTCCTCAACCAGCGGAACAAAAAGCGGACATGGAGCCGCAATAACCTTTATATCTGGATCCATGCTTAAAATCGCTTGCTGATAGGCCCCGGAGGAGATCGTACCCCTTGTTCCTATTACTCCTACGACACCACGTTTTGTTACTCCGGCAGCCGCCCTGGCGCCCGGCTCAACAACACCGAAGACCGGAACATCCAGGTCGTCTCTTAACCTGTCCAGGCTGTAGGCAGATGCCGTATTGCATGCAACGACGATGGCGTTAACATTACGCGATATCAGGTAGTCTGCTATCTGCAGGCTAAAGCGTATCACGGTCCTGGCCGACTTGGTACCATATGGAACCCTGGCTGTATCTCCGAAGTACAGAATTGATGCCGAAGGCACCTCCCTCCGTACCGACCTGTATACAGTGAGCCCGCCAATTCCTGAATCGAATATACCTAATTTTAGCAACTGGTTTCCTTCTGTTTTTAAAAAGTTAAAT
>JBGMRC010000296.1:0-1549 GCA_048061075.1 bacterium
TCATTGAAGACGACCAGAGCATGAAATGGGTCCTGGAAAAGTCCCTCACAAAGGAGGGTCACAGGGTTGTTTCTGCGGCAGACGGTGAAACAGGCCTGGACCTTGCCCTCAACACCGACCCCGATATGGTCATCCTTGACATCCTGCTGCCGGACATGGATGGACTCAGGCTCCTGAAGAAGCTGAACGCTCAAAAACCTAATGTCCCGGTTCTCATAATCACTGCCCAGAACATAATGAAGCACGCGGTAGAGGCCATGCGCCAGGGAGCCTTCGATTACCTTCCGAAGCCCTTCGACATCCCCGTCCTGCTTGACTACGTCTCCAGAGGCCTTGCCCGGGCCGATGGCGGACCCGCGGCGGAAGAGGAGAAAATTCCCGATGAAGCCGAAGACATGGTGGGCAAATCACCTATCATGGAGGACCTCTTCAAAGCCATGGGCAGGGTAGCTGCCACCGACGCCACAGTCCTCGTCTTCGGTGAGAGCGGAACCGGCAAAGAATTGGTGGCAAGGGCCATCCACAAGTTCTCCGCCAGAGTAAAGTATCCCTTCGTTGCCATGAACGCCTCGGCCATTCCAGGGGAGCTGTTGGAAAGTGTCCTCTTCGGCCACGAGAAGGGCGCCTTTACCGGCGCCACAGAAACCAGGCGGGGCAAGTTCGAACTTGCAAAGGACGGAACCCTTTTCCTGGACGAGATCGGGGATATGCCCACAGCACTTCAGGCAAAGATCCTGAGGGTGCTGGAAAACAGGGAGTTTGAGCGCGTCGGTGGGGACAGGACCATAAAGGCAAATGTGAGGGTGATCTCGGCGACCCACAGGGACCTCAGGCAAGCCGTTCGACTGGGAGAGTTCCGTGAAGATCTCTATTACCGGTTAAACGTCGTCAGCCTTCAGGTTCCCCCACTGAGAAAGCGGGCAGAAGATATTCCCCTCCTTGCCGAGCACTTCCTGAGGACCTTCGCCGCAGAGAGCGGCCAGAAGGCCAAGCGCCTGACCAGGAACGCCCTCGAAACACTCATGCACCACCCGTGGCCCGGCAACGTGAGGGAATTGATGAACACTCTGAGGCGCGCCGCGGTCCTGGCTCCGGGTACTCTCATCCGGACAGGCGATATCAGCATAGATTCGGCGGAGCTGGAATTGGAGGAAGGAGAGCTTTCCTTCGAGGATGTGATCAGCAGGAGGCTGCCAGAAATCGTATCGTCCTGGTGCAAACTGGAGGAAGGTGACCTTTACAATCAGCTACTGGCGCAGCTGGAGAAGCCCCTGTTCGAACAGGTCATGCGGGAATGCCGGGGAAATCAGTTCAAGGCGTCAAAGATCCTGGGGATCAACCGCAATACCCTCCGCGAGAGATTGAGGCGGTATGGGCTGATCAGAAATAATAAAAGGGGCCGTAATAAAAAGTAGAATCGGGGAACCGGTGTGTGGGGATATCGGGATCATTGAGGCACGGCGATGCGGGAACACGGTGAGGCGGAACAATGCGAGGGGGAGAGGGGGAGATTGGGCGTTTATCCCTCTCCCTCTTGTCGAGTCGTAGC
>JBGMRC010000297.1:0-1548 GCA_048061075.1 bacterium
AAGGTGCTGTTTCTGACCTCGGAAAAGACCCTCGTGCGCAAACTGAAGGAGGCTGTCCTTGCTATCAACATCGAGCGGCGCTATTCCAAGGAAGAGATCCTCCATATGTATCTGAACCAGATCTACCTCGGCGAAGGAGCCTACGGTGTGGAAGCCGCGGCCAGAACCTATTTCGCCAAAAGCGTCTCTGAGCTCAATCTGGCTGAGAGTGCCATGATTGCCGGACTGCCAAGATCGCCTTCTACATACTCACCTATCTCCCACACTGACCGAGCTCTGATGAGGATGCGTGTAGTTCTGAAGCGATTGCTGGACGAAGGGTACATCACAGAGGCGAAATTCCAGGAGGCGTCCGAAGGTTTCTTCCTTAACCTGGCCGTTTCCGCAGGTGACCCAGCCCCTTATTTCACCGAACTGGTACGCCAGCAGCTTGAAGAACTGATCAGCCCGAACCTCCTTTACAGGGGTGGACTGAGAATCGACACGACACTGAACAGACAAATGCAGGCCGCAGCTATCAGAGCCATGGAGGTTGGTCTTGCTGCCTACGAAAAAAGGCACTCTGTGCCTTTCGATTCCGATCCAGTTCAGGTAGCCCTGCTGGCACTTGATCCTGCATCGGGCGAGATAAAAGCGCTCATTGGAGGGAGGGACTTCATATCCTCTCCCTTCAACAGGGCGGTCCAGGCAAAAAGACAGCCAGGATCAGCCTTCAAGCCCATACTCTACGCAGCAGCTCTCTCCTCCGGCTTCACTCCCGCCGAGATAGTGAGCGACACGCCGCAGGAGATCTTCCTGCCGGGCCAACCGGATCCCTGGATACCTGTGAACTATTCAGGCAAATATTCCGGACCAGTCACCATCAGAACCGCCCTGGAAAAATCCCTGAACGCCGCCTCGGTAGACCTCCTGATGCGCATGGGCTATCAACCGGTAATAGATACCGCCCTCAAGCTCGGTATTACCACAGCCCTGAAACCCTATCCGTCCCTTGCTCTCGGAACATTCGACGTAACGCTCAAAGAGCTGGTTTCGGCCTACGGCGTTTTCGCCAACAGGGGAATCCACGCCAAACCGAAGCTCATCAGAAGGGTGTTCGACCGGGAAGGCCGTATGATATGGGAGTCACCGTCCAGCCTGACTGATGTTCTCTCTCCCATGGTCGCCTACCAGATGACCAACCTCCTCGAAGGTGTCATCCAGAGAGGCACAGGACGCCGGGCCAGGATCCTGGCAAGACCTGCGGCCGGCAAGACGGGGACTACAGACGATTACCGTGATGCATGGTTCGTAGGGTATGTACCCGGCCTGGTATCCGGAGTCTGGGTGGGTTACGATCTCCCAAGGACTCTCGGAGAAGGCGAGGCAGGGTCCATGGTAGCACTACCCATCTGGATCGAGTTCATGAAGGGAGCGCTAAAGGGAATCCCGCCAGCAGACTTCCTCGTCGCGGAAGGGATAGAGCTTGCTGAGGTGGATCCTGCTACGGGACTCCTTGCGGGCCCCCTCTGCCCCAATCGGGTAGTAGAGGCTTTTCTCCCCGGAACC
>JBGMRC010000298.1:0-1543 GCA_048061075.1 bacterium
TTGGTTCGGATGCGTCGGTCTCATTACAGGCTGCCCTTATCCAGGGCAGGCCGACAGGAGCGATCATTGACATTGGGACTAACTGCGAGATCGCTGTATGGCAGGGCGAAAAGATCCTGGTCGCCTCGGCAGCGGCGGGCCCGGCTTTCGAGGGTGGTGAGATACATAACGGCATGAGAGCCGATACTGGAGCGATCTGCAGAGTTCGATTAGGGAAGGATGATGTAAAAGCACAGGTTATAGGGGAGAGAAAGCCCATTGGTATCTGCGGAACGGGCATTGTGGATGTCGTCTCTGAAATGGTGAGGCTGGGGTTAGTTGACAGGAGCGGGCTTGTTCAGAAAGGCAGCCATCCCATGCTGGGTGAGGGGGGCCTGATACTCGATGGATCAGGAAATGTGATTTTCACTCCCGGCGACGTGGAAGCGGTTCAGAAAGCCAAGGCTGCCGTGGCGGCGGTCCTGGCTCTCCTCCTGGGAAAGGCCGGTCTTGACTACGAGAAACTGGAGACGATCTACGTTTCCGGAGCCTTCGGGTCGATGCTTGATGTAAAAAACGCTATCAGGATCGGATTGCTTCCCAACCTTCCCGAAAATCGTTTTGTACTTTCCGGAAACTCTGCCCTGGTAGGGGCATCCTACTGTCTCCTGTCCCCTGATTTTCTGGATGATGTAAATACCCTTGCCGGGTCAGTTGAGTTCGTTTCGGTCGCGGACGAACCGGATTTTGAGGAAATTTACATCGAAAATCTCTTTTTCAGATAGAGCCCGAGAATATTTTCCACAGGAACTCTCAGGATCGTCACTATTTTCTGGTGAGCTCCATGGACCAGGATGACTGCATCTCGTCCCCGATGAAGAGAGCTCCCCTGTTAATGTAGTTGTTCTCATCGATCATCAGCAGCAGATCGAAACCTGCATATTGCCCGTCCTCGGAATTGGAGAGAGAAAATATGGCATCGTTCAGGAAGGTTATAACACCGCTGAAAGTGCCCAGGTCAGGGTTGACGGAAGTCCATTCAGTCAGGCGCTTGCCTTCCGCAGGAGGAATTATCTCGTAAAAGTTTTCGAACTTCTCGGGTGGTTCAGACTTGAGGGTGATCTTGCCGATATTGATCCAGAGGTCGTCCTCGTGGGTTATTGTGACTTCTCCCTCCGCGTCCAGGACATCCCCCACGTTATCCCAGTAACACCCCGAGGCTTTCCATGTGCCTTCCTCAAGGAGATATGTGTGCTGCATTTGAGGCCTCCCTTCCAGGGATGTTTTGGTTGCATTGAATATATACATACTGCAGTAAGAGTCGCTGAAATTCAACACGGTATTGCCGGTTTTAATTTCCGCTGAGTAAAAAGCCATGGATGGACTTTTTACGAACCAATCATATATTGAAGCTTTGTGAGTATAGCTGATAGTATCAACAACCTCAAAGGAGTGGTGAGCGTTGATAAATGGGACCAGAGCACATTAAAGACCTTAACAATGAAAACAAGATGCCAATGGGCTAAAAGTGAGTTAATGATCCAGTATCACGACACGGAATGGG
>JBGMRC010000299.1:0-1504 GCA_048061075.1 bacterium
CACTTTCACGGATCCTATGCGGTTCCTCCGATGCCACTTGTAGTCCTTCCAGTCCATTGCTGTGCCTCCGAGGACTTTCAGGATCCGTTTCTTTGCTTTTTTGTAGTCATCGTGCAGGTCAAAACCCGTCAGGATGGAGTCCTTAACTTTGAAGTATCCCGCGTCGAGGGCCTTTACCTCCGCTGACCGCGCATTGGCAACGGATCGGTCCTTCTTCCTGACCTCCATCTGGTGATATGAGTGAATTGCCTTAGCCACTTTACTGCCTCCCTGATACCCGTTCTGCACTGTTGACAAGTTACAGAAGGAACGCAATGCTTATGTTTGATAGGGTCGTAAAAAGTCCATCCTTTATTTGGGAACCTTTCTGAAAGTCCTCTTAACCTCTTCGGCACCCGCTGAAAGGGCGCTCTGTACATCGCCGCAATTATCGGCAACTGCTATAATTCTTGCGAGGAAACCTCCCGCTTTTTGCCTGAAGGGATCACCCACATGATCCTCGATCAGATATCTCTTGCCGGTGTATTCTTTTTTGTATGCGTTCTTAAAAAGCTCGAACTGCGTACCCTCGGAAGTCAGATGCCGGTGTATCTCTATATCCACGTTCACCTTGATGTTGTGGACCCCCCAGCAGAGTTCTTCACTCTCCACATCCATCTCACGTGTACCATCAGGCAGCCTTCCCTCGGTAACAGCCATGAACTCCAGCTCGGGAAAGTAGGGGTGGCCCGGCAGATGATGCATCATGGTGAGAGTAGTCTCTAAAGTTGTACCCTGTTTTCTGGCATTGATCTCAATAAAGTGGATGTCCTGATTCCTGTCCACAATATAGTCACAACCGAATACGCCTCTGTAGCCGATCCTTCCGATGTGCGCTCCTATTTGCCGCGTTAGTTCTTTCAGATCCCTGACAGTCTCTTCGCCCAGCACGGTGGGGTAAGTAGAACCCTTGAACTGGGTCCCCACAATGATCTGGTCCGCAACTGTGGCTATGTAGACCTGATCCTCCCCCGCCACAACACCCAGCACTGTGGGATCATGATCGTGTTCTATAAAACGGGTTACGAGGTACTTGCCCTCTGAGCCTCCGAACCGCTCTTCTATTCCAAGCACGCTGTCCGTGATGATGGAGTTCGATCCGCCAGCGCTGTATTCACCGGAGACGAAAACTGAGTGGCCCTGTTCCAGGATCTGTTTTGCCGACTCAAGTGCAGAGGCGAGCGATTCGTTCCCGCATCCGGATGGAACTGGAATGCCCAGGTTTTTTACTATCTCGTACTGGATAACCTTATTATTCAGGAAACGGGCAAGCTTGGGATCAGGCCCTACAAGCCTCACAGAGTCCCCGTCAACCAGGCTCATGGTTTCCTTTGACTCGAACATGTTGATGTATACGGATCCCTGACGGTCAACCAGCATGTCCACCAGGTTGTTCAGGTACGCATTGGTGCTGACCTCGGCGGCGAATACGGAACCTGGGATCCTTACGTTGTGGTGTATCCCC